>DATJUL010000208.1:0-27410 GCA_035502295.1 Allostellaceae bacterium
CGCGCATAACGGCCAGCCGAGCGACGCGGAAGAAACCTGTCGACGCCTCCTCTTGATCGATGACCGCCATGCCGGTGCGCATTACCTGATTGCGCTGTGCCGGGAGGCTGCCGGCGACCGCGCCGCGGCGGCGGCGCACGACCGCGCAGCCTGCTGTTGCGACTCGGCGTTTGCGATGCCGCGGCTGCATCTCGGACTGCTGGCGAAGCGCGCGGGCGATCGCGAGGCGGCCCGATGCGACCTCGCCCGGGCACTGCTTCTGCTGCAGCGCGAAGACCCCTCCCGTCTGCTGCTGTTCGGCGGCGGCTTCAGCCGCGACGCTCTGCTGGCGCTTTGCCAATCGGCATTGCGCGATTGCGGCGGCGCCTGATGAGCGACGACGGCTTACTGTCCGCAGGCGGGGTTCTCAGGCTGCGCGATGCCTTCGACCGATCGTTTGCCGAGGCGCGCAGGCCCGATCCGCCGGCAATCGAGAAGCTGCTGGCGATCAGAAGCGGCCCGGAGCCGTACGCGCTGCGTCTGTCTGAGATCGCCGGCCTCTATGCCGATCGCAAGATAACGCCGCTCCCCGGCAGCGTTCCGGCGCTGCTTGGCATTGCCGGATTTCGCGGCGCGATTGTGCCGGTCTACGACTTGCCGGCGCTGCTCGGCCATCGCCCGGAAGAGGCGGCGCGCTGGCTGGTCACCGCAGCGGGCGCGCCGATCGCCTTCGCGTTCGCCGCGCTCGATGGTCATCTGCAGGTTGCCCCCGACGCGATCGTCGCGCGCGAGGAGGCCGCGCAACCGCTGCTTTATGTCCGGGAGTTCGCACGCACCGCGGAAATCATGAGGCCGATCGTGCATCTCCGTTCGGTGGTTGATGCGGTCAGACGGCAGGTGACCGCGACCCTCAATGCGGAGGAACGCTGAGCCATGTTCGGGAGTTGGACCTTCGCCAAAAAACTGGCGGCGGGCTACGGGCTGGCCGTGCTGACGCTGCTGACGATCGCGGTGATTGCCTATCGCACGACGAACGACTTTGTCGAGAACGACGATCGGCTGGTCCACAGCTACAACCTGCGGGCGGCACTCCACAATCTGTTTGGCGATCTGGTGAATGTCGAAACCGGCGAGCGCGGCTACGTCATCACCGGGAGCGATGCCTATCTCGCTCCCTACGAGGCCGCGCTCGGCGATCTCAAAGGCCACCTCAGTCAGTTGTCGGCGATCGCTGCGGGCAACCCCGAGCTGCAAGGCAAGCTGACGGAAATCCGGCCGCTGATCGCCGCCAAACTGGCCGACGCGAAAAACGACATCGCAGCGCGCCGCAGCGGCGGCATCGATGCCGCGGCCAAGGTGGTACTGAGCAATGCCGGCAAAACGGCGATGGATCGAATCCGCGCCATCACCGATCAGCTGGACCGGCAGGAATCCCAGCGCATCAAAGAACGCGTCGGCGAGACCAAATCTGCCGCCGCCTGGGCACTGGCGATCGTCCTGTGGGGCGGCTTGATCGGCATCGTCGCGGTGGCGGCGATCGGCTGGCTGATCACCGCCTCGCTGACCCGGCAGATCGGCACCGCCGTCGGGCATGTGCAGAGTTCGTCGGCCGAGTTGCAGGCCGCCGCCAGCCAGCAGGCGTCCGGCTCGCGAGAGCAGGCGACGGCGATGACCGAGATCACCACCACGATCACCGAATTGCTCGCCACCTCGCGCCAGATTGCCGACAGCGCGCAGCGCGTGGCGCAGATCGCCGAGCAGACCGCGGGCGGCGCGCGCTCCGGCCAGGGCGCGGTCGATCTGGCCCAGGATGCGATCGGCGGCATCCGCCGCCAAGTCGATCAGATCGTCGCCTACATGCTGGAACTGGGCAAGAAATCGCAGCAGATCGGCGCCGTGCTCGACATCGTGTCCGAACTGGCCGAGCAGACCAACATCCTGGCGATCAACGCGACGATCGAAGCCGCCGGCGCCGGCGAGGGCGGTAAACGCTTCGCCGTCGTTGCCGACGAAATCCGCAAGCTGGCCGACCGGGTGGGCGGCTCGACCAAGGAGATCCGCACCCTGATCGACGATGTGCGCAGCGCCGTCAATACGACGGTCATGGCCACCGAAACCGGGTCGAAAGCGGTCGATGTCGGATCGCAGCAAGTCGGCCAGGTGGCCTCCGGGTTCCGCCAGATCGCCGATCTCGTGATCACGACGACCGATGCGGCGCGCGAGATCGAATTGTCCACCAAGCAGCAGACCACCGCCGTCGAGCAGGTCAACCTGGCGATCGGCAGCGCCGCCCAGGCGTCGCGGGAGACCGAGGCGAGCGCCGGCCAGACCTTGCAGACCGCCTCGGAGCTGGCGCACCTCTCGACCGACCTGGCGCGCATCATCCGGCCGCAGCGGGTCGCGGCATAGGCATGGCCGCCGACCCTTACAGATATTTCCGGCTCGAGGCGCGGGAGATCCTCGACCAGTTCGGCGCGGCCGTCCTCGCGCTCGAAAACAACGGCAACGCCGGGCAGGTGGCGCTGCTGTTGCGGCTCGCTCATACGCTGAAAGGCGCCGCGCGCGTCGTCAGGCAGCCGGAGATCGCCGACGGCGCGCACGCGATCGAAGGTGTGCTGGAACCGTTTCGCGATGGCAGCCGCAGCGTGCCGCGCGACCGCATCGATGCGGTCCTGCGATGCCTCGACGCGATCGCCCGCCGACTGCCTGCGCTCGGCTCGTCCGATCTGCCTGCGGCGGCGGCTCCTCCCGCGGCGGCGGAACCGGAACCGCCCGGCGGGCCGGGCGCCGCGGAACCGATCCGCACGGTGCGCGCCGAGATCGCAGAAATGGACGCGCTGCTCGACGGCCTGGCTGAAACGCATGCTCTCGTAAACGGGCTGCGCGCCACTGTGCGCACGGTCGAACAGGCGGGGCATCTTGCCGAGCTTGTCGCCGAACAATCGGCGCCGCGCGGGGCGCCGAAGCCATCTCGACAATCCGCTTCCCCTGCCGCAAAGACCTATGGGCCGGCCGACGATCTGCGGCGCCTCGTCGGCGGCCTCGAACGCCGGCTGGGCTCGACAGTTGACCGGATCGATCGCGAGCTGCGTCAGTTGCGCGACGCCGCCGAGCAGTTGCGCCTGGTCAGCGCCGGAACCCTGTTCACCGTGCTTGAACGCACCGCGCGCGATACGGCGCGGGCCCTGTCGAAGGAGATCGTGTTCGCGGCCCAGGGCGGCGAGATCAGGCTCGACGCCGACATTCTTGCCGTCGTGCAAGGGGCCCTGGTGCAGATCGTGCGCAATGCCGTGGCGCACGGCATCGAGACCCCGAGTGCCCGCCGCGCCGCCGGCAAGACCCCGGCCGGCCGGATCGATCTCGCCGTCGCACGGCGCGGCAACCGGATGGTCTTTTCCTGCCGTGACGACGGCGGCGGCATCGATCTGGACGCCGTGCGCCGCGCCGCCCTGCGGCGGGGCCTGAGCGCGCAGGCCGTCGGCCGGCTCAGCGCGCGAGACCTGATCAACCTGCTGTTGCGCGGCGGGATCAGCACCGCCGAAGCGGTCACCGAAATCGCCGGCCGCGGTATCGGTCTCGATGTCGTGCGCGCGGCGAGCGAGCGGCTCGGCGGCACCGTCGAGGTGGCGACCGCAGCGGGCAACGGCACGAGCGTCGAGCTGGCGGTGCCGCTCTCGCTCGTGTCGATCGAGGCGTTGATCGTCGAGGCGGCGGGCACCGTGGCGGCCGTGCCGCTCGATGCGGTGCGTTCTACCGCGCTGATCGGCGCGGAGGGCGTGTCGCGCGAAGCGGCCGGCGCGTCGGTCCTCCATGAACAGCGGGCGGTCCCGTTCCTGTGGCTGCCGCGCCTGCTCGCCGGCCGACGCCGGCCGACGATCGGCAGCTGGCCGACGATCATCATCGCCGTTGCCGGCGGCGCGGCGGCCGTTGGTGTCGACCGGCTGCTCGGGACGGCCCGCACCATCATGCGCCCGCTCCCCGAGCTGGCGCCGGCCGGACCGCTCGTTGCCGGCGCCTTGCTTGATGCCGAAGGCAACCCCCAGTTGCTGCTGAGCCCGGACGGGCTGGTCGCCGCGGCGCGGCGGCCAGACCTGGCCGAGCCGGAGCCCGAGCCAATCCGCCACCCGGTGCTGGTCATCGACGATTCGTTGACCACCCGGATGCTCGAACAAAGCATCCTCGAATCGGCCGGTTACGAGGTCGATGTCGCGGTATCGGCCGAGGCGGCGCTCGACATTGCCCGGCGCAAGCGATACGCGCTGTTCCTCGTCGATGTCGAAATGCCGGGCATGGATGGGTTCGCCTTTGTCGAGCGCATCCGCGCCGATCCCGCCCTGCGCGACATCCCGGCGGTGCTCGTCACCTCGCGGGCCGCACCCGAGGACCGCCGGCGCGGCCGCGATGCCGGTGCGCATGGCTACATCGTCAAGGGCGAATTCGACCAAGCCGAGCTGTTGGCGATGATCCGGCCGCTGATCGGGTAGGCGATGAAGCAGACGCGCGTTCTTGTGGTCGAAGATTCGCTGACGGTCCGTCGGCGGATATGCGAAGTGCTGTCGGGCGATCCCGCGATCGAGCTGGTCGGAGAGGCCGCGGACGGCAGGGCGGCGATCGAGTTGTGCCGCGCCTTGCGGCCCGATGTCGTGACGCTCGACATGATGCTGCCGGTCATGAACGGACTGGCCGCCACCGAGTGCATCATGGCCCATTGCCCGACGCCGATCCTGGTCGTGTCGTCGTCGTTCAACCGCGGCGAACTGTTCCGGACCTACGACGCGCTCGCCGCCGGAGCGGTCGATGTACTCGAAAAGCCCAAGGGCGACGAGCCCGACGGCGCGTGGGAGCGCCGCCTCATCGCCCAGGTGAAGCTGGTGGCGCGAATCCGCGTCATCACCCATCCGCGCTTGCGGCTGGCGGCCCTCAACCGGCCGCCATCGACGCCCGCGGCGGCAGCGCCGGAGCGCCGCACGGCGGTTGTGGCAATCGGCGCCTCCACCGGCGGTCCCGGAGCGATCGTCGAGGTGTTGCGCGGATTGCCGGCTTCCCTGCGCCAGCCGATCCTGTTTGTGCTGCATATCAACGAACCGTTCGGCGCCTCGTTCGCGGATTGGCTCGACGGCCAGACGGGCCGGCGCGTCGCCTATCCGCAGGATGGCGACCCGGTCGCCGCGGCGACCGGCCGGGTCGTCATGGCGCCGCCCGGCCGGCATCTGGTTGTGCGCGACGGCAGGTTGCGCCTGACCCTCGACCCCGAGCGGCATAGCTGTCGCCCGTCGGTTGATGCGCTGTTCGAGTCGGTGGCGCGCGACTATGGCCGGGAAGCGGCTGCGGCGTTGTTGACCGGGATGGGCCGCGACGGCGCGGCGGGCCTGCTCGAAATCCGCCGGGCCGGCGGGCTGACGATCGCGCAGGACGCAGCAACCTCGGTCGTCCACGGCATGCCGCGGGAAGCGATAGCATTGGGCGCCGCGGAACGGGTCTTGCCGCTGAAGGAGATCGGCCCCGCCCTCGGCGCAGCGACGCTCGCGGCGGTCCGGGATCAAGCATGAGCGCTCGCATCCTGGTCGTCGACGACAGCCTGACCATCCGGATGGACCTGATGGACATCCTCGGCGCCGCCGGCCTCGACGCCGCCGCCTGCGCCAGTCTTGCGGAGGCCCGCCAGGCGCTTGCCGAGGAGCGGTATTCCCTCGTCATTCTCGACGTGCTGCTGCCGGACGGCGACGGCATCGAGCTGCTCCAGGAGATTCGCGCCGACCCGGCCGTCGGCGCGACGCCGATCATGCTGCTGTCCACCGAGGCCGAGGTGAATGATCGCGTTCGCGGCATGCGGACCGGCGCCGACGAGTATATCGGCAAACCCTACGAACCCGCCTATCTGATCGCACGCGCGCGCGAACTGCTCCACCGCGGCGAGGATGCGGCCGCCGGTGTCTCCGAGACGATCCTGGTGATCGACGACAGCATCACCTTCCGCGAAGCGTTGCGGGAGGCGCTGGAGGCGGCCGCCTATCGCGTCGTGCTTGCCGGCACCGGCGAGGACGGGTTGCGCGCGGCGGCCGCGCAGCGGCCCGGCGCGATCATTGTCGATGGTCTGTTGCCCGGCGTTGACGGCGCCTCGGTCATTCGCCGCATCCGGCTGGACGCCGCGCTGCGCACCACGCCGTGTCTGCTGCTGACCGGCTCCGAGGATGCGGACGCTGAGCTGCGGGCACTCGATTCCGGGGCCGATGCGTTCGTCCGCAAAGAGCAGGACACCGGCATCATTCTCGCGCGGCTGACCGCAATGCTGCGCAGCGCCGGAACGCCGCAGCCCCGGCACGGTGCCGCCAGCCTGCTGGCACCAAAGCGCATCCTGACAGTGGACGACAGCGAAACCTACCTGCAGGCGCTGGCCGACGCCTTGCGCGGCGCCGGGTACGAGGTGGTATTGGCGCGCTCCGGCGAGCAGGCGCTCGAATTGCTCGCGGTTCAGCCGGTCGATTGCATCCTGCTCGACCTTTTGATGCCCGGAATCGGCGGCGAGGAGGCGTGCCGCCGCATCAAGACCGCGCCGACCATCCGGGACACGCCGATCATCATGCTGACGTCGCTCGAAGACCGCGACGCGATGATCCGCGGCCTCGGCGCCGGGGCCGACGATTACATCACCAAATCAAGCGATTTCGGCGTGCTGCGGGCGCGCGTGCTGGCGCAGCTGCGGCGCCGCCAGTTCGAAGATGAAAACCGGCTGGCCCGCGAGGAGCTGCTGCGCAAGGAAATGGAGGTGACCGAGGCGCAGGCGGCGCGCGAAATGGCCGAAACGCGCGCCGCTTTGGCCGAGGAACAAAAGCTTCGCGCACAGATGGAGCGCGCCGCAGCATTGCTCGAGGCCGCTCCCGACTCGGTGGTGATCGTCGACCACGCCGACCAGATCACAATGGTCAATGCGCAAACCGAGGGTGTCTTCGGCTATCCACGCGGCGAACTGCTCGGACGGCCGGTCGAAATGTTGATCCCACATTGGTTGCATCGAGAGTCCCATCGAATGGGTTGGGAACGGCCGTTCGCAAACGTGACGGAACTGTTCGGGCGGCGCCGTGACGGCAGTGAATTTCCGGTTGAAGTGAACTTCAGCCCGCTGACCGTACCGGAGGGGACGCTAGCCATCGGCACGATCAGGGATATCACCGACCGCCATGCCGCCGCGCAACGCATCCAGAGACAATTGCAGCATCTGCACCTGCTCGACCACATCACGCGCGCGATCGGCGAGCGTCAGGACCTGCGCAGCATCTTTCAGGTCGTGGTCAGAAGCCTCGAAGACAGCCTGCCGATCGATTTCGGCTGCGTCTGCGACTATGACGCGGTGGCGGACGCGCTCCAGGTCACCTGCGTCGGCGCGAAGAGCGAGGCGCTCGCCCAACAGCTGATGTTGGCGGAAGAGGCGTCGATCGGCATCGACGACAACGGGTTGAGGTGCTGCATCGAAGGACAATTGGTCTACGAGCCGAGCATCGGCGACGTGCGCTTTCCGTTCCCCGAGCGCCTCGCCTTGAGCGGGCTGGGATCGCTGGTGCTGGCGCCGCTGCGCTCGGAGAGCACGGTATTCGGCGTGTTGGTCGCGGCCCGGAAGGCGGCGCAAGCCTTCACCAGCGTCGAGTGCGAATTCCTGAGGCAACTGAGCGAGCATGTCGCGCTCGCCGCCCACCAGGCGCGGCTCTACGGCGCGCTGCAGCAGGCCTATGACGACCTGCGCCAGACCCAGGAGGCGATGCTGCAGGAAGAGCGGCTGCGCGCGCTGGGCCAGATGGCGAGCGGCATCGCGCACGACATCAACAACGCGCTGTCGCCGGTCTCGCTCTACACCGAGTCGCTGCTGGAAGACGAAGCCAATCTGAGCGCGCGGGCCCGCGGCTATCTCGAAACCATTCAGCGCGCGGTCGAGGACGTGACGGAGACCGTCGCCCGCATGCGGGAATTCTACCGCCAGCGCGAACCGCAACTTCAGCTCGCGCCGGTGCAGCTGAACCGCATGGTGGAGCAGGTGGTCGAGCTGACCCGCGCGCGCTGGAGCGACATGCCGCAACAGCGCGGCATCATGATCCGGGCACTGACCGAACTGCTGCCGGAACTGCCCGAAATCATGGGGGTCGAAAGCGAGATCCGCGAGGCGCTGACCAATCTGGTTTTCAACGCCGTCGATGCGATGCCCGAAGGCGGCACGCTGACCTTGCGAACGAGGCTCGTCGATGGCGGCGCGCGATCAGCCTCGGTCACCGTCGAGGTCGCCGACGGCGGCATCGGCATGGACGAGGAAGCGCGCCAGCATTGCCTCGAACCGTTCTTCACCACGAAGGGGGAACGCGGCACCGGCCTCGGCCTCGCTATGGTGTTCGGCATGGTGCAGCGGCACGGCGCCGATATCCAAATCGACAGCACCCCCGGTGTCGGCACCACGGTCCGCCTGGTGTTTGCCGTCGCCCCTTCGACGACGACGGAGCTCGGCCAGCCGGCGCCGCTCGCCGCGGCCGCGGGGCTGCGCCTCCTGCTCATTGACGACGATCCGATCCTCTTGAAATCGCTGCGTGATGCGCTGGAGACCGATGGCCATGCGATCGTCACGGCAAACGGCGGCGAAGAGGGGCTCGCGACGTTGCACGCCAGCCTCGATCGCGGCGATCCGTTCGCCGCGGTCATTACCGACCTGGGCATGCCCTACCTCGACGGACGCCGTGTCGCCGCGGCGGTAAAGGAAGCCTCGCCTGCGACGCCGGTGATCCTGCTCACCGGCTGGGGCCGACAGCTGATGGCGGATAATGATGCGCCGCCGCACGTCGATCGCGTCCTCGCCAAGCCGCCGCGACTGCGCGAACTGCGCGAAGCATTGGCGCAATTCTGCCAGCCGGCGGGCTGAGGCGGTCACATGGACACGGCTCCTCTGGCGCGGCTCCTGATCGTTGACGACGAGCCGGCGCTGATGCGCGCGCTGTGCGATACGCTGCACCAGCGCGGATACCAGACCGCCGGCTTCACGGCGCCGGAGGCGGCGCTGGACGCCTTGCGGAAAGAGCCGTTCGATCTGCTGCTCACCGACCTGTCGATGCCCGGCATGGACGGCGTCGCGTTGCTGGCGGCGGCCCTCAAGATCGACCCGCACCTGGTCGCCATTATGATGACCGGCCAGGGAACGATCCGCACCGCGGTCGAAGCGATGCAGGCCGGAGCGCTGGACTATATCCTGAAGCCCTTCAAGCTGAGCGAGATACTTCCGGTCCTGTCGCGCGCCGTCGGCGTGCGCCGGTTGCGGTCGGAAAACCTGGAACTGCGCAATACCGTGGCGATCCACGAGCTCAATCAGGCGATCGCGCACACGCTCGATCTGAATGTGCTGCTCGACAAGATCGTCGACGCGGCGTACGCGCAGCTCGAGGGCGACGAGGCCTCGCTGATGCTGCTGTCCGACGACGGCAGCTCCCTCTACGTTGCGGCGGTGCGCGGCGACGAGCGGGATACGCTCCTCGGTTCTCGTATTGCCGTCGGCGACAGCATTGCCGGGGCAGTGGCCGCCCGCCGCGAGCCGCTGATCCTCGACGGCAGCATCGAGCATGATCCGCCGCTTGTCCCGCGATATCCGCGTGCCGAGATCCGGTCGGCCGTGTCGATGCCGATCATGACCCGGGGCCGGCTGATCGGCGTGCTCAACGTCAACTCTACCCGCCGCTATCGCGCCTTTTCGCTGGGCCAGATCAAGGGGCTGAACCTGTTCACCAGCGCCGCCGCGTCGGCCATCGAGGCGGCGCGGCTGTACGAGGAGCAGCGCCGCAGCAACACGCGCTACCGCAAGCTCCTGAACCAGTTCGAGCGGGCCGAACGCCTCGCCCAGATGGGCACCGATGCCAGGGATCTGCGCACCGGCGAACGAGAATGGTCGGCGGAAACCTATCGGATCTACGGGGTCTCGCGGGAGAACTTCGCCGCCACGTACGACGATGTTCTGGCGTTGGTGCATCCCGACGACCGGCCGCCGGTCGTCGCCGCGCGCGAGCAGGTCGCGAAAGGGGTTCGCCCCGGTCCACTCGAGTACCGCATCATCCGCCCGGACGGCAGCGTGCGTCACATTCGCCGCGAATGGGAAATCGTCCGCGACGACGCCGGCGAACCGATCGAGGCGCTCGGTACGATCCACGACGTGACCGAGCGCCGCAACACCGAGCAGCAGCTGCGCCAGGCGCAGAAAATGGAGGCGATCGGCAACCTGACCGGCGGCATGGCGCACGATTTCAACAATCTGCTGGGCATCATTATCGGCAATCTCGACCTGGCGCGCGATCACAGCAGCAGCGACGCGGAATTGCGCGAGCTGATCGGCGAAGCGCTGGAGGCGGCCTGGCACGGTGCCGATCTGACCCGCCGCCTGTTGGCGTTCGCGCGGAAGCAGCCGCTGCGCCCGGCGCGCATCGACATCAACGATCTGGTCGGCAACACCGCGCGGCTGTTGCGCCGCCTGCTCGGCGAAGACATTGAAATCGCGCTCGACCTCGACGAGCCGATCTGGCCGGTTACGGCCGATCCGGCGCAGCTTGAGGCGAGCATTGCCAATCTCGCCACCAATGCCCGCGACGCCATGCCAAGGGGTGGGCGCCTGATGATCCGAACCGCCAATCGTCAGCTCGACGGGGATTATGCGGCTTCCCATCCCGACGTGATCCCAGGCGACTTTGCGATGATCGAGGTCAGCGACACCGGGACCGGCATGTCGGCGGAAATCATGGGCAAGATTTTCGAGCCGTTCTTTACGACGAAGGCGTCGGGCAAGGGCACCGGTCTCGGGCTCAGCATGGTGTTCGGCTTCCTGCGCCAGTCCGGCGGCCATGTGAATGTCTACAGCGAGCCGGGGATCGGAACGACGTTCCGGCTCTATCTGCCGCGAACCCAAGTCGCGGCCGAAGTTGCGGACTCGCCGAACGCCCAGCCGATCGTGCCGGGTGCCGGCGAGACCTTGCTCGTCGTCGAGGACAATGCGGGGTTGCGCCGCGTCGTCGCGCGACAACTCCGCGACCTCGGGTATCGCATTCTTGAAAGCGATCATGCCGCCGCCGCACTCGCAATACTGGAGCACGAACCCGTCGATCTGTTGTTGACGGATATCGTCATGCCGGGCGGCATCGATGGCGTCGAATTGGTGCGCTCAGTGCTGGAGCGCTGGCCCACCCTCAAAATCGTGCTGACGTCGGGGTTTCCGCACGCCAGGATCGACGAAAACGGCAGCGTTTTTGCCGGCTTGCCGTTGCTCAGCAAACCCTACAGCAAGGACGAATTGGCTTCTGTGCTGCGCACCGCGTTGGATGGCTGAGCACTTCGCCATCGATGGAGCAGCGATACCAGCGGCCTGACTTTGCGAGGCCGCCCGCGCCGCCGCTCGCGGCGGGTTCATGTCGGCCATCATCGGCGGGGCGATGTCGCCGACGTTAAATTCGCCGTATTTGCGTGGTATGTACTTTGTTCTCGCCGCCCGGTTCGATCGGAGAATTCCGTCACGTCGCGTTAAGCCATTGATGGATGAAGTTCCGCCTCTCGAATTTTCAGAAATTCCCTGTTCCCAGGGAAAAACAGGGAATTCACCTGCGCCTCTCCGCGCAGTCTCAGCCGTTGACGCCGGCGCGCGGCGGGATCAGGTTTGCTCCTGAAGATCGTTCGGGGCCGATGATTCTGGATTGTCATACCGGCAAAGGCCGGTATCCATTTGTCGGCCTTTTGGAAGGCTGAAACGTGGGTCCCGGCGTACGCCGGGACGACGAGTTGAGTGAGGAGCGCGCGATGAGGCTGATGTGGTTCCACCTGATGCCCTATACCGAGCTTCCCGACGATTTCCGCGAGAAGCACCCCTCGGTATGGGTCGATATTCATTCCTCGCTGTTCGACCCGCGCCGCGCGCATCACATGTACAACGACTTCATGGACGAATTGGAATATGCCGCCGAATGCGGCTTCGACGCGGTGTGCGTCAACGAGCACCATTCGAACGGCTACGGCCTGATGCCCTCGCCGAATTTGATCGCCTCCTCGCTGGCGCGGCGCACGACGAACACGGCGATCTGCGTCATGGGCAATTCGCTGGCGCTCTACAACCCGCCGACCCGGGTCGCCGAGGAATTCGCGATGATCGACGTGATTTCCGGCGGCCGGCTCATCGCCGGCTTCCCGGTCGGCACGCCGATGGACACCTGTTTTGTCTACGGCCAGAACCCGTCGATGCTGCGCGAGCGCTATCTCGAAGCGCACGATCTGGTCATGCGGGCGTGGACCGAGCCCGACACGTTCGCCTTCAACGGCCGCTTCAACCAGCAGCGCTATGTCAACGTCTGGCCGCGCCCGATCCAGAAGCCGCACCCGCCGGTGTGGATCCCGGGCGGCGGCTCGATCGAGACCTGGCAGTGGTGCGCCAGGATGGACTACGTCTACGCCTACCTCTCGTATTTCGGCTACAAGGACGGCCAGGCGACGATGGCGGGCTTCTGGGACGAGATGAAGCGGCTCGGCAAGGACATGAACCCCTACCGCGCCGGCTTTCTGCAATTCGTCGGCGTCGCCGAAACCCGCGCGAAGGCGATGGAACTCTACCGCGAGCCGGCGGAATATTTCTATGGCCGCTGCCTGCGCGTCGATCCGCGCTGGGCGATGCCGCCCGGCTACATCACCGAGGCGACGCAGCGCGCCGGCATCCAGGGCCAGGTCGGCCGCGCCGCCAGCCTGCAGGCCCGCCAGGCGGCGCGCTCAACGACGCAGATGGAAGACATCGTCGAGCGCGGTTATGTGATCATCGGTTCGCCCGAAGAAGTCGCCGAACAATTGACCGAGGTCGCCACCAGCCTCAATGTCGGCCACCTGATGATGCTGCTGCAGTTCGGCAGCATGGGCAAGGAACTCGCCAAGTACAATACCAGGCTGTTCGCCGAGAAGGTCATGCCGAAGGTGCACGACCTGTTCTCGGAATGGGAGGACAGGTGGTGGCCGGCACCGATGGACCGGGCCGAGCGCGCCGCTCCGGCGCCGTTCCACGCGGCTGCGATCGCAGCGGAGTAAAATCAGATCACAATGAGGCAGTGAGACGGCGAGATGCCGTACGGTTGAAACCCACTGCCTCACCGTCTCATTGCGACATAAATGGAACGATGGGTTTTCCCCGGCCTTCTCCGGCGTCAACCCATCCTACGATCTCTAGAACCGGGGGGAAGATATGAAACGGGTTATCGCAGGTCTGGTTCTTGGCGCCGGCCTCCTGTTGGGAGCGACAGTCGCCGCCACGCCGGTCGCGCACGCGGCCGGGGTGTTTACGCTGACCTCGTCCGCCGTCAAGGACGACGGCATCCTGCCGCAAAAATTCGTCGGCGCGCGTGCGCTCGCGGAGCAGCAGCACGAGCCGCCGTTTATTGTCGCCAGCTGCGTCGGCCAGAACATCTCGCCACCGCTGGCCTGGCACAACCCGCCGCCCGGCACGACGAGCTATGCGTTGCTGATGCACGACCCCGAGGGCCGCGCGCCGGCCGGCGTCGAGCATATGGTCATCTACGGCATCCCCGTTTCCGTCACGCATTTCGCCGAGGGGGCGCTGAGCAAGCCGTCGCCCGAGTTTGTCGGCGGCAAGGACACGATGGGTGTGGGGATTTATTTCGGCCCCTGCACGCCGCCCGGCACCGACTGGCACCATTACACGCTGACGATCGTCGCCACCGACCTCGACCCGAAAGCGTTGCCGCCGGGCCTGACCCGCGCCGAACTCACCAAGGCATTGCAGGGGCATGTCAAAGGATCGGCCGGGCTGATCGTGCGCTGGCGCCACCCGCGCTGAGCGAAGCGGGGTCGCGCCGGCCGGCTTCAGCTCAGGTCGAGCGCGTGCTTCTTCAAGAGATCGAGCGGCACGATCTCCAGCGTCGCCTCGTGCGTCGCCGCGAGCCGCACCTTTGGCGCGCGCCCGGCGTCGCAGGCTTCGAGCCAGCGCGCCGCGCACAGGCACCAGCAGTCGCCCGGCTGCAATCCCGCAAAGCCGGCCGCCGGCAGCGGCGTCGAGAGATCGTTGCCGGCCGCCTGCGAGAACGCCAGAAACTGTGCATCGACCTGAGCGCACACCGTGTGCATGCCGAGATCCTCGGGGCCGGTCTCGCAACTGCCGGTGCGGTAGAAGCCGGTCAAGGGCCGCGTGCAGCATTCGGCGAGCGGCTCGCCGAACACGTTGCGCGGGCGGGCGGGCCGGCGCGGATCGGAACCGGAAGCATCGGGCATCGGGCGTCTCCTCGGTGAGGCAGGCCAACGCTGGCGACTGTACCACTGCGGGCTATAATCGCCCGCATGAACCCGGCCTTCGTCACGACCCGCTGGCGCAATCTCGGCGATGCGATCGATCGCGCCACCTGCGCGACCGCCACGTGACCCAGAACATCTACGACGACGAGACCTTTTTCGCCGGCTACGCCCGGCTGCCGCGCTCGATCCACGGGCTTGACGGCGCGCCGGAATGGCCGGCGTTGCGCGCGCTGTTGCCGCCACTGCGCGGCAAGCGGGTGCTCGATCTCGGCTGCGGCTACGGCTGGTTCTGCCGCTGGGCGCGCGCCGAGGGCGCGGCCCAGGTGCTCGGCATCGACGTATCGGAAAAGATGCTGGCGCGCGCCCGCCGCGACACGCTTGACGCCGCGATCTCGTATCGCCAGGCCGATCTCGAAACGCTCGACCTGCCCGAGAGCGGCTTCGACCTGGTCTACAGCTCGCTGGCGTTGCATTACATCGCCGGTCTCGATCGGCTGCTGGCGCAGGTGCATCGTGCGCTGGCGCCGGGCGGCCGTTTCGTCTTCTCCGCCGAGCATCCGATCTTTACCGCCACGGCCGAAGGCCGCTGGTCGATCGATGCCGCCGGCAACAAAAGCTGGACGGTCGATCATTACCTGGACGAGGGCCCGCGCTCGCGCGATTGGCTGGCCAAGGGCGTCATCAAGCACCACCGCACGCTGGCAACCTGGGTCAACATGCTGCTGCGCCTCGGATTTGCGTTGGCGCATCTCGAGGAATGGGGGCCGAGCGAGGCGCAGATCGCGGCGCAGCCGGACCTTGCCGAGGAGCGTCAGCGCCCGATGTTCTTCATCGTTTCGGCGCGGCGCTAGGGACACGGGCCGCGCGCCGATGCCCGAGCGCGGCGAGGCGGAGGAGGTCGCGCCCGGCACAGCCGCCGGATCGGCGAGGTCGCGCTTTTCCTGGCATCGTCTGGCACTGGTGCTCGGGCCGGGCCTCGTCGCGATGCTCGCCGACACCGACGCCGGCAGCGTCATCACGGTAGCGCAGAGCGGCGCGCAATGGGGTTATCGCCTGCTGCTGCCGAACCTGCTGCTGATCCCGTTCATGTACGTCGCGCAGGAAAGCGCGATGCGGCTGGCGCTCGGCACCGGAAGCGGCATCGCCGAACTCGTCGCCCAGCGCTATGGCCGGAGGGTGGCGGCGCTGCTCTTGGCGGCGCTGGCGGCGAGCTGCTTCGGCGGCCTCCTCAGCCAATTGAGCGGCCTCGCCGGCGTCGCCGAAGCCTTCGCGGTGCCGGTGGCGCCGGTCATCGCCGGCACGGTCGGCGGCCTCATCCTGATCGTCGTCACCGGCTCCTACCGGCGGGTCGAGCGCATTTCCCTGTTTCTCGGCCTGTTCGAGCTGGCGTTCCTGGTCATGGCGTGGCGCGCGGCGCCGAACTTCGCGCAGATCGCCGGCGGGGCGCTGCGCCCGCCGCTCGCCGACCGCGGCTACCTCTATCTGCTGGCCGCCAATCTCGGCACCAGCATCATCCCGTGGGCCCTGCTGTACCAGGCTTCGGCGAGCGTCGATAAAGGACTCGGCGCGGGCGAGATGCGCGCGGCGCGGGTCGAAACGCTGGTCGCGATTGTGTTGTGCCAGACGATCACCTCGGCGCTGCTGATCGCCGCGGCCGCGACGCTGGGCAGCGGCGGCGCCCTCCGCACGGTGGGGCAGATCGAGCGGGCGTTTACCGCGACATTGGGACCGGCGCTCGGCCGCTTCGTGTTCGTCCTCGGCTTGTCTGGCAGCGCGCTGGTCGCGACGATCGTCATCTGTCTGACGCTCGCGTGGAGCGTGGGCGAGGTGCTCGGCGTACAGCATTCCCTGGAACATGAGCCGATCCGGGCACCGTGGTTTTATGGCGCCTTGACCCTGACGCTGGCGCTCGGCGGCGCGATCGTCGCGGCCGGCATCGATCTTGTCGGTCTGTCGATCGCCGCCGGCGTCTTGAATGCGCTGCTGTTGCCGCCGCTGCTGTTCGTCCTCCACCGATTGACTCAGACCGCGTTGCCGCCGGCGCTGCGCCCGAGGGGCCTCTATCGAGGGTGCTCGACCGCCGCCTTCGCGATCGTCGCCGCGGTCGCGCTTTATGCCGGGCTTGCCGGCCTCCTGTAGGCCGCCGTCGGCGCGATCACCGGCTCGCCGCCGTCGCGATCATCGCATCGCGCAGCACGCGTCGGATGTACCAGATGACGCCGGGCGGCAGCGCATCGGGGTCGCGGCCGCCGGCGATCCAGGCATCGAGGTTGGCCGGCCCCCAATTGTAGGCGGCGAGCGCATCCGGCCAGTTGCCATAGCGGCGGAACATCCGCGCCAGATAGGCGCGGCCGAGGCGGCGGTTCTGTCGCAGGTCGAACCGGTCGCCGCCGCCGACATCGACGGCCGCCGCGGCGCTGACCTGCATCGGCCCCTGCGGTGCGTCAAATTCGGGACGCCACATCGCGAGATCGGCGCCGTGCCGCGATTCGATGCCGTCGACGGCAAAGGCGATGCGGTCGAGTTGGCCGGCGTCGGCGGGGCCGAACAGATCGACGGCGAACGGTGCCGGGCCGGCGAAGCGTTCGCGCACGATCGTGACCGGCGCCAGGCGCGCGTCGGCAAACCGGACGATTTCGATATCCTGGCTGACCCCGGCGTCCTGCCGGCGCCGCGGCGGCGTGGGCGGCGCGGCGGTGCCGCCGCGCACGATCGTGACCCGATCGCCGGGGCGGGGACCGAAGCGCAGGGTTTGGGTGCGTTCGGTGAGCGGCGAGGGCGCCGCGCGCGCCGCGGCCGGCCGGCGCCGCGGCGTCCCGCCGCGCACGATCCGCACCGAGCGCCCGTTGCGAAAGAACACGGTCTCGACGGCGAATCGGCCGCTGGCGAGCGTCCCCGCGGGCACGATCCGCGGCGACTTGTGCCGCGAATGCGCGCCCGCCGCGGGGCTCGGGCCGGCACAGACGCCGGCGAGCGCCAGCGCCGCGGCCATCCCGGTCCGGAACGCGGCCCCCCACCGCTTCCCGGTTTTGCTCCTCGGCACGCTTTCCCCCAAGAGCCGCCGGTTTCATAATGCCCGATCGCAGCACCGCGGCAACAATTCTCGGGAGCGCGCCATGACCCGACCGTTCGAGGGCATCCGCATCATCGACATCACGCACGTCCTGGCGGGACCGTTCGCCGCCTACCAGCTGGCGGTGCTCGGCGCCGACGTGATCAAGATCGAGCATCCCCTGGAGCCCGACCAGAGCCGCGGCAGCGGCACCGACCGCGCGCTCAACCGCCGCCATATGGGAACCTCGTTCCTGACCCAGGCCTCGAACAAGCGCGCGATGACGCTCGATCTGAAAGACGAACGCGGCCGCGCGGTGTTGAGGCGGCTGGTCGCCGGCGCCGATGTGCTGGTCGAAAACTACCGGCCCGGCGCGTTCGCCGCGCTCGGCCTCGGCTATGAGGTGCTCTCCGAAATCAATCCGCGGCTCGTCTATTGCTCGATCTCCGCCTTCGGGCAGGACGGACCGCGCCGCGAGCAGACCGCCTACGACCATGTGATCCAGGGGACTTCGGGCCTGATGGCGATGACCGGCACCGAAGAGGTCAACCCGATCAAGTTCGGCGCGCCGGCGGTCGATTACGCGACCGGCACGATGGCCGCCTTCGCGCTTGCCGCCGCGCTGTTCCAGCGCGAGCGCACCGGCCAGGGACAGCGCATCGATCTCGCGATGCTCGATGTCGCAATGGTGCTGATGAGTTCGCACCTGACCGGCTATTCGTGGAACGGCAGGGAGCCGAAGCCGCACGGCAACCAGCAGCCCTATGCAACAAACAGCGCCTACGAGGCGAAGGACGGCAGTCTCGTCATGATCGGCGCCAGCAATCTCGGGCAGCAGCGGCGGCTGTGGACAGCGCTCGAACGCCCGGACATGGCGAAGGACGACAACGAGGCGCGCGAAGACGACCGCGAGCGCGAGGCCGCCGTCATCGCCGATATCATCCGCACCCGCACCGCGGACGAATGGGAACGTTACCTGCAGGCCCGCCACGTGCCGGCCGCGCGGGTGCGCCGGATGGCCGAGGCGCTGGCCGACCCGCATCTCAAGAGCCGCGGCGTCATTCACCGCCACGCCGGCGCGGCCGGTGTCGAGGGTCCGTTTGCGGTGCCGCTCGCGGCCTTCCGGTTTGCCCACGGCGGTCCCAGCATCGAAACCCCGCCGCCCGCCTTCGGCGCCGATACCGACGCCATCCTCGGCGAACTCGGCTATGCCGCAGCCGACATCGCCGATCTGCGGGGCGCCGGCGTCATCTGAGCGCATCGGCGATGGCGCGGCGCTGCAGATCGTTCGACAAAGCTATGGACAATGCCGCCGGTTCGATTCGACATTCCCGCCGGGGAATCAACCCGGCTGTCCGGGTCGCGGTTTGGCAACGCGGGTGGTTGGGGGACACAGCGCGGCATGCCTTCACTCGTGCGTCATGGTCTGCTGATGCCGTTCTGGCTGGCGCAAGTGTTCAGCCAGGAAAAATTCTTCGCGCGCAACCCGATCATCGGCAATCGCTGGCTTAATCAACACGGGTTGCATGCGGCGCGGGTGGTCGCCGCGTATCGGCTTGCGCAACGCCGCCGTCGCCGCCTGGCGCCGCTGGTGTCGTCCGAGGATCGGGCGCGCTTCGACCGCGACGGGTTCGTCGTCAAGCGCGATTTTCTGCCGCCCGGCGCCTTTGCCGATCTCGTCACCCAGGTCAGGGCATTGCGCGCGCCGGCGCGCGAGATGGTCGAGGGCGACACGATCACCCGGCACATCGCCCTCGATCGCGCCGTGCTGGCGCTGGCGCCGGCGGCGCGCCGCCTCGTCGCCGACCCGCAATTCCGTAACCTGGTCGGCTATGCGGGCGCCTCGGCCGCGGCGCCGATGGTCTATCTGCAGAGTGTCCTCAGCGGCGCCATCGCGGGGCCGCCCGATCCGCAGACCGAGCTCCACACCGACACCTTTCATCCGACCGTCAAGGCCTGGCTGTTCCTCAACGACGTCGCGGCCGACGCCATGCCGTTTCTCTACGTGCCCGGGTCGCATCGGCTGACGGCGCCGCGGCTCGCCTGGGAACGGCAGATGAGCATCGCCGCCGGCGACCGGCCGCCGCGCGAGCCGCACCGGCTGGTGCGGGCGATCGCACCGGCCAGGCTCGGCGACCTCGGGCTGCCGCCGCCGCGCGTCATCGCGGCGCCCGCCAACACGCTCGTCGTCGCCGACACGTTCGGCTTTCACGCCCGCGGACCGAGCGCCCGGCCGGCGGCGCGCGTCGCGATCTGGGCGTTCGGACGGCGCAATCCATTCCTGCCGTGGGCCGGCTGCGATCCGTGGTCGGTGGCGGCGCTGTGGCTCGATAAGCCGGCGCTCCATTGGCGATCGGTCGATGCGATGGCGGCGCTCGGCCTCGGCCGTCAGCGCTGGCGCGCCCGCGGCGCGCGCTCCGCCTTCGATCCGGCCGAACCGGCGGCCGGCGCATGAACGCGGCGCCGCGATCGTTTCTGTTCCTGCAGGGACCGATTTCGAGTTTTTTCGACCGGCTCGGTCATGCGCTGATCGCGCGCGGGCATCGCGTCCACCGGGTCAACCTGCATCTCGGCGACCGGCTGTTCTGGCATCTGCCGGCGGAGAATTTTCGCGGACGTTTTGCCGATTGGCGGTGCTTCGTCGGCGAGCTGTTGGACCGGCATGCCGTCTCCGATCTGGTGCTGCACGGCGATCGCCGGCCTTATCACCTCGTCGCCGCCGAAGAGGCGCGGGCCCGCGGCATCACGGTCATCGCGACCGATCTCGGCTATCTGCGGCCGGACTGGCTGACGCTCGAATACGACGGCATGACGACCTATTCGCGGTTTCCGCGCGATCCGCAGCGCATCCGCGACCTGGCCGCGAATTTTCCCGAACCCGAGCTGGCCGCGCGCTTCACGACGCCGTTCTGGCTCATCGCGTCACGCGACATTATGTACAATCTGGGGCTCGTTTTCGGGCGGCCGCTCTATCCGCATTACCGCTATCACAGCACCTGCCACCCGTTTCTCGAATATGCCGGCTGGCTGCGCTCGCGGCCGCTGAAGCTGTTGGCCGCGCGCGCCACGACGGCCGCCAAGCGCCGGCTGGCCGAGCAGCCCGGCTCGTACTTCCTCGTGCCGCTGCAATTGCAGACCGATTTCTCGATCCGCGCCCATTCGCCGTTCGGCGATCTGCGCGAGGCGGCGCGCGCGATCGTCGCGTCGTTCGCGGCGAGCGACAACCGCCGGACGCTCGTCTTTGTCATTCATCCGCTCGACAACGGGCTGATCCGTTGGCATCGGCTGATCGCCAGGCTGGCGGCGGCGGCGGGCGTGGCCGACCGGGTTGCGACGCTGCACGGCGGCACGCCGATCGAGTTGCAGCGCCACGCCGCCGGCGTCGTGACGGTCAACAGCACGGCGGCGCTGACGGCGCTGTGCCTCGGGGTCCCGACCAAGGTCTTGGGCAATGCGGTGTTCGACATCGCCGGGTTGACCTGCCAGGCTCCGCTCGATGCGTTTTGGCGGAAGCCGCCGCGGCCCGATCCCGAGCTGACGGCCGCGTTCCTGCGGGCGCTGGTCGGCACGACGCAGGTGCAGGGCGGCTATTACGAGCGCCGCGCGCAGGACTGTGCGATCGCCGGGTTTGTCGAGCGGCTGGAGCAAGGCCCCTATCCGCTGCCGCCGGTCGGCGTCGCCGAGTTGGCCGCCCGCGCACCGCGCCCGATCACACGCACGATCGCGGTGACCGGCGTCGCCGACCCGATCGGCATCGCGCTGGCGCGCGGGTTTGCGGCGCCCGGCGTGCGGCTGTACCTGTTCGGCGCGGCCGACATCGTGACGCAGACGGCGGCCGATTGCCGCCAGCGCGGCGCCGTCGTCGAGACCAGCGCGGCAGCCGGCGGCGCGGAGCCGGCGGATGTGCTCATCGCGCACGCGCCGCGCGCCGCATCCGGCATGATCGACGCAATGGATGCGGTCGCCGGCGTCGCCGAGACGATGCGCCGCCGCGGCGCCGGCACGATTGCGCTGGTCGGCAGCCCGCCCGGTCCGACGACCGGCATCGCCGCCGCGCTGCGCCGCCGAATGGAGGGCAGCGGCGTTTTGGTTGCGGCCGCGACACCGAACCGGCTCGGGCTGCGGCTCGCGGCATGGCTGGGCGAGCCGTCCATTGTCGCCGCCGGTGCGGATTTCCTCGCGGAGCGGGTCGCCGCCGGGCTGCGCCGCGGCCGCCGGCATATTGCGGTGCCGGGCGCTGCGACGGTGATCGCGAGGATGCTGCGGCTGGCGCCGTCGCGTCTCCGCCGGGCGATCCGCGCCGGCCTGCTGCCGCGGCCTCCGGAGATCGACCGGATCATCGACGACGACTCGCCGCTCGCCGGCAAATCGGCGCCCGGCGACTGACGGCGCGGCGATGACGGCAGCCGAACGACAAAATATGGCGCGCTTGGCGCCGATCGGGCGGGCCGCGCTCGCCCCGCTGTGGGCGGCGCAGCTCTTGACCGGAACCAAATCGTTTGCGAAAAACCCGTTGATCGGCAGCCGCCGGCTCAACCAATGGGGCCTGCATGCGGCGCGCGTGAGGCTGGCCCACCGCATCGCCGCCGCGCGTCGCCGGCGGCTCGCCGGCCTCGTTGCGGCCGCCGACCGCGTGGATTTTGCGCGCGACGGGTTTGTCGTGCGCCGCGATTTTCTGCCGGAAGCGGAATTCGCCGCCCTCGTCGCCGAGATCGGGGCGTATCGCGGGGGCGTGCGCGAGATCGCCGAGGGCGACACGATCCTGCGCAAGATCGCGCTCGGGCCGCGGGCGCGGGCCGCGATGCCGGCGCTGCATCGCGTGCTGAGTTCGCCCGAATGGCGCGGCCTGATCCGCTATGTCGGCAGCCGCGACGCCGAGCCGGTCGTGTGGATCCAGGCCATCCTGCGGCATGCGTGCGACGGCCCGCCCGATCCGCAGACGGCGCTGCATGCCGACACGTTTCATCCGACCGTCAAGGCATGGCTGTTTCTGACCGATGTCGCCGAAGACGCCGGCCCCTTCACCTATGTGCCGGGATCGCACCGGCTGACGCTCGAGCGGCTCGCCTGGGAGCGGTGCCGGAGCCTCGCGGCAGCAACCTCGCGCGATCGGGAAGACCGCGAGGGGTCGTTTCGCATCGCGCCCGAGGAATTGCCGGCGCTCGGCCTGCCGCCGCCGCGCGTCTTTGCGGTGCCGGCCAACACGCTTGTCGTCGCCGATACGTTCGGCTTTCATGCCCGCGGCCCGAGCGTCGGCCCTTCGCTGCGGGTCGAAATCTGGGCCTACGGCAGGCGCAGCCCGTTTGTGCCGTGGGCCGGGGGCGATGCGTGGAGCGGCACGGCATTGGCTCGGCGCAGCCTCATCGGCTGGCGGCTCGGCGATCTCGCCGAGCGGGCCGGCATCGGGAAGCAGCGCTGGCGGGCGCGCCCCGGCGTATCGGCGTTCGACCCCGCCTGACCGCACAGGAGCGCAAAAGGATGGCCTGGGACCCCGCGCAATACCTGAAATTCGCCGGCCCGCGGCTGCGGCCGGCGCTCGACCTGTTGCAGCGCATCGAGATCGACGCGCCGGCGACCGTTTACGATCTCGGCGCCGGCGCCGGCAATGTGACGCGCCTCGTCGCGGCGCGCTGGCCCGCCGCGCATGTTGTCGGCGTCGACTCGTCCGCCGAGATGCTGGCCAAAGCCGCGGCGGAAAACCCGGCGATCGCATGGCAAAAGGCCGATCTGGCGACGTGGCGCCCCGACCGGCCGGCCGAATTGATCTATTCCAACGCGGCTCTGCAATGGCTCGGCGATCACGAGCACCTGTTTCCGCGCCTGTTGTCGCTGCTGGCGCCGGGGGGCGTCTTGGCGGTGCAGATGCCGCGCAACTTCGCTGCGCCGTCGCATCTGCTGATCTTCGAGACCGCGCTCGACGGCCCCTGGCGCCCGACATTGGAGCCGCTTCTCAACCGCTCGCCGGTCGCGGCGCCCGATTTCTTCTACGATCTCCTCGCGTCGCGCGCGGCGCGCCTCGACATCTGGGAGACCGAATATCTCCAGGTGCTCGACGGCCCCAATCCGGTCAAGGAATACACCAAGGGCAGCTGGCTGAGCCCGTTGCTCGCCGCGCTCGACGAACCGATGCGCAGCCGCTTCGAGGCGGCTTACGGCGAGCGGGTGCTGGCCGCCTACAAGCCGCGCCGCGACGGCAGGACGCTGTTCCCGTTCCGCCGCCTGTTCCTGATCGCCACCGCCGCCTGAGCCGTCGTCGCGGGTCAGGCCAGCACTGGTACCTCCTCGGCAACGGCTTCGAGCTGGCCGACAGTCTCCTTGCCCCACACGATCGGGACGAACGCGCCGAGCGCGACGACGACCGCGAGCGTGCCGAAATAAATTGCCGGCGAGCCGGTGTTCGGCGCGAGGAAAAACGGCACCAGCCCACCGGCGACAATCTTCCCGATCGATTCGCCGAAGATATGGCCGCGGCCGCGCAGTGCCGTCGGGAACTGCTCGGACAGATAGACGCGCGTCGCGCTGAACGCCGATACGACGGTGAACCCGGTGATCAGGCCGCCCGCGATCATCACCGCGTGGGCGTAGGGTCCCGCCCTGTGCGCCAGCAGCATCAGCCAGAACCCGGGCAACGACCCCGCCATCACAAAGCAGATCGTCCAGCGCCGGCCGATGATCTCCATCAGCCAGCCGGCGAACGCCTTCCCGAAGAAGCTGGTAAGGTAGATGACCGAGGTAATTTCCAGACTCAGGGCAACGGCATAGCCCTGGTTGGTCAGCGCCTTGGGCAGCAGCGTGGCAATCGAGAACGAGGCGCATCCGGCGCACGTGCCGGCGATCACGCCGACCACGGTCCAGCGCAGTTGGCCCTTGGCGAACAAGGCCCAGTAGGGCGGCAGCGTCTCGCGAGCGGTCGCGCGAACGTCGCCGAGCTCCGTCACGGTGAGCGGCGTTACGCGGTTGCCGCTGCGCCGGATGATGCGGTTGACGACATCGACCGCGATCTGCGCCTCGCCACGGCGCAAATGCCAGCGCGGGCTTTCCGGCAGCAGGAAATAGACGATCGGCGGCACGACCAGCAGCGCCAGCCCGCCCGGCAAGGCGAGCCATCGAAAGGCAGCCTCATTGCCGGAGAGCAGTGACGCGAAAAACGGCAATACGGTAAAGGACGACGCCAGCGCCATCTCGTAAACTGCGCCGTAGGTGCGCCGATGCTGCGCCGGCATCAATTCGGCGGCAATCGGGAACACCGCCGACCACACGCCGCCCGCCCCGAGGCCGGTCAACGACCGCAGGATGATCAGCTGCTCGCCATTTTGCACCAACGGAACCAAGAGGGTGAGGAATGTCGTCGCAATCACGCCGATCAGCAGCATGGCTTTGCGGCTCAAGCGGTCGCCGACCGCCGAGAACCCGAGGCCGCCGATCATCCCCATGATGGCGGGGCCGAGGATCAGCCACTGGATGTCGCTCCCGGTCAGATGCAGCGGCGCCTTGGCCAGCACCAGCAGCGAGCCGGTCATAAACAGGTCGTAGCCCTCGATAAACCCGATCAGGGCAAGGATGCCAATGATCAGAACCTGGTAGAAACCGAACGGAATGCTGTCCATCTTGCGCCCGAGCACGCGGCTGGCGGGCGAGCCTCCCGTCTCGACGGGCGATGCGGCGGTCATGACGCCTCCTCGGGTAAGGCAACCCAAGGCATTGCGCGGCTATGGCACACCCGCGAGGACGCGATCTCGATGCCTGCGACCGCAGGCCCTACGGTTTTTTGGGGGTCCCTGTCGCGCCTCACCGATACGACAGCCGCGGCGCTGCCGGGTTGACGTGTTGCTCCTGTTCGCGCGGGCCGGTACGCACCGACCCGCAAATTGCCGGCCTTTGGGGCTTGCGTTTCAAGTATGCCAGTCGACCGCGGCCTGGTCACGCCAAAAGCGAGGGCCGCGAGCGCGGCGCCGCCGCGGCCGGATGCGCCGGCAGCGCCTGGAACGCGTTGTCGTCGTCGGTGTTGTTCCGGTTCAGCGCATTGAGAACAGTACGCGGCGATCAGCGTCAGGAAGACGTACAAACGAGGGTCAAATGGACCTTCGCGGTTTCAGACGCGGCGGTATGATGCCGGTGCCATGAACTGGCTGTCGAATTATGTGTTGCCGAAGATACGCGCCTTCGCGAAGAAGGACGTGCCCGACAACCTGTGGAGGAAGTGCCCGGGTTGCGAGCAGATGCTGTTTCACCGCGAACTGGCCGCGAACCTCGACGTGTGCCGGCATTGCGGCCACCATTTCCGCATCGGCAGCGAAGCCAGGTTCCGCATGCTGTTCGACGGCGGCGCCTATCGGAAGATCGCGCTGCCGGCCGTCGCGCCCGACCCGCTGCGCTTTCGCGACACGAAGCGCTACAGCGACCGCCTGCGCGAGGCGCGCGCCGCGCTCGGCCCCGGCAGCGAGGCTGTCGCGCTCGCCGAGGGCGAGGTCGGCGGGCACGCGGCGATCGTCGCGGCCTTCGACTTCGCGTTCATGGGCGGCTCGATGGGGGTCGCGGTCGGCGAGGCGCTGGTCGCCGCAGCGGAGCGCGCCGTCGCCGGCCAGGCGGCCCTGATCGTCGTGCCGGCCTCGGGCGGCGCGCGCATGCAGGAGGGCATCCTGTCCCTGATGCAGCTGCCCCGCACGATCATCGCCGCCGACATGGTCAAGGAGGCGCGGCTGCCGTATATCGTGGTCCTGAGCGACCCGACGACCGGCGGCGTCTCGGCCTCGTTCGCGATGCTCGGCGATGTGACATTGGCCGAGCCTGGGGCGATCGTCGGCTTTGCCGGCGCCCGCGTCATCGAGGAGACGATCCGCGAGAAGTTGCCGGAGGGGTTTCAGCGCGCCGAATACCTCTATGAGCATGGCATGATCGACCGGGTCGTGCCGCGCGGCGAATTGGCGGCGACCCTGGCGCGCCTTCTCGGCCTGCTGCGGCAGCCGCACCGGGTCGAAGCGGCCGGGGCCGAAATGACATGAACGAACCGGCGGCAAGCGACCGGGTGCTGGCGCGGCTCATGCAGCTGCACCCGAAGCGCATCGACCTGTCGCTCGGACGCATCGAGCGGCTGCTGGGCGCGCTCGGCAACCCGCAGGACCGATTGCCGCCGGTCGTTCACGTCGCCGGCACCAACGGCAAGGGATCGACCGTCGCGACCCTGCGCGCCTGCCTCGAAGCCGGCGGCTACCACGTGCACGTCTACATCTCGCCGCATCTCGTGCGCTTTCACGAGCGCATCCGGCTCGCGGGCGAACTCATCGACGAGGACGCGCTGCTGGCCGTGCTGGAGGAATGCGAGCGGGCCAATGCCGGTCGGCCGATCACGTTTTTCGAGATCACGACGGCGGCGGCGCTCCTTGCCTTTTCGCGCGCAGCGGCGGATGTCACCCTGCTGGAAGTCGGGATGGGCGGTCGGCTCGACACGACCAATGTCGTGCGCCGCCCGGCGGTCACCGCGATCACCCCCATCTCGCTCGATCACCAGGCTTATCTCGGCGACACGATCGCGGCGATTGCCGGCGAGAAGGCCGGCATCCTGAAACCCGGCGTGCCCGCGGTGATCGGGCCGCAGGAGGCTGATGCCGCCGCGGTCATCGCCGCGCGCGCCGCCGCGCTCGGCGCGCCGCTCTCCCGTTGGCGGCAGGAATGGCATTGCGATCCGGTCGGCGGCGGCATGCGCTACGCGGGCGCGCAGTGGCGGCTCGATCTGCCGTTGCCGTCGCTCGCCGGCGCGCATCAGATCGCCAACGCCGGGACCGCCATCGCCTGCCTCGAACAGCTGCCCGATTGCCCGCTGCCGCCGGCGGCGCTGGCTCGCGGATTGCGCCATATCGACTGGCCGGCGCGGCTGCAGCGCCTCAAGCGCGGGCCGCTCGTCGCGCTGCTGCCGCCGGGCTGGGAACTGTGGCTCGACGGCGGCCACAACCCGGCGGCCGGCGCGGTGCTGGCAGAGGCCGCCGCCGGCTGGCGCGACCGCCCGCTTTCACTGATCGTCGGTATGCTCAACACGAAGGATGCCGCCGGTTTTCTGGCGCCGCTCGCGCCCTATGCGCGGGCGCTGTGCGCGGTGACG
>DATJUL010000209.1:0-5902 GCA_035502295.1 Allostellaceae bacterium
CAGCGTTGCTGGCAGCAGCAGCGCGGCATCACCAAGGCCGGTCACGAAGACGGCCAGTTTACTCATCCGGCCATGAAAACCGCATTGAAGGAACGATAACCCCGCTCGCTCGAAAGGATAAGGATCGCGACATTAACAACAAGAGACGACATGCGGCCACGAAATCGCGGATGGGTTGGCATCACAGAGCGAGCCGGTAGCGCCGGCAGCGCGTTGCAGCAGAGAACAGCCCGCTCTCTGTGTAGTTCCGAAGTGCGGGCGGGCATCGCACATCTGATGGGCATGCGTGAGCCTCGACCGGACCAGGCAAATGCCGTGGCAAACCACGCCGATCCGTTGACTGGCTGGACGTCCCGGGAGAGGAACCTTCTCAACTACAGGACGTTTTTTCCGTCGTCCGCAGACTGGAGCGGATTCGGATTTCACCGTAGCCGGCGCCGATGGTTAATTTCCCGACGAGCGAGAACTGGTGGTTGCGGAAAGCGCTGGACCAAGTCTCGGCCGTAGCCGGCGGCTGCTCCTGCCTGATGGGCGCTGCCGAGGCCTTCTCTCGTCGATCAACAACGGCGTGCGCTGCTGAACGCTTGCGCACCACCCGTCGGCGCCGTTTTTCGGCGGGCGGAGGTGCGGCACTCAAGGCCGGCAATTCGTCCCCTTTATAAAACGCGAGAACCCCATGCGTTTTAATGTCGTCGTCTGGGCCTACACGATTTGGCTCATCGCCATGTTCGGCGCCCTCTACGTCACCCACAGTGTAAACCCGGCGACCGATTTGCAGCTCGTCCTCTTGTGCGGCGTCATTCCAGGCGGCCTCCAACTGCTCCTGCTCGGGATCGACTGGCACGGCCTGGTCGCACCGTTCAAGATGTGGCTCGCCTTTCTCCTGATCGTTCTTCTGAGCTACCTGGCGGGTGTAACCGACCCGCAATTGGCGCCGAGATCGACGGGAGAGCTTGCCGTTCCGGCGGCTTGGCTACCGATCGTTTACACCCTCAACGTGGTGTTCATCCTCGGCATCGGAATTCTCGTTGCCGGCTGCCCCGATCGAAGGCTTCTGCGCTCCGTGGCCGGCCTCTACTGCATCCTGCTTACGCCGTTTCTGATGTACATCGTTCTGACCGGGGCGCGAACCTGGGGCAACCGGCTCGCCGCAAACGGCCTTCAGGAGAACACGTGGGGGGTAATGGGTCTCCTCCTGTGTTTTGGCGCGCTTGCGCTGAGAAATCGTGTGCTTGCGTTTGCCGGCTTCGCGACCGGCATAGCGACGATCATTGCCTCCGACTCTCGCGAGAACCTGGTTTGCGTGGCAGCCGGTCTGTTCGTCATTGGTGCCCTCGAGTGGCGCACGATGGTGAAGGGCTCTCGGCTCTTCGCGGTGCTGGCGGGATCGTGCCTGGCTTTGGTCATGATTGCGATGCTGCTTGATCCCTATGTCTATGACGCGATCCACTATATCAAAGCCGACATATTCGTCGTCGACGACCCGCTACGCGGCGTTGGCTCGGGCGTCTCGGGTCGGAGCGGGCTCTGGGAGGCGGCGTATGATACCTGGCTGAAATCCCCGGTTCTCGGCGTTGGCTACCGGATGCACGAGCAGTTCCTGCCGGACGGAATGCCGGGTCACAATGCCTATCTGGCGATGCTGGCCGATACCGGGGTCGTCGGCTTCGTCTGGTACTTTGTTCTGCTCATCGGGTCGCTGCTTGCCTCGCTCGGAATTCAGGATCAGTGGACCCGCCGCTTCGTCGTCGCGATGATCGTCGCCCGCTTCATCGGCGGCATGTTCGACAGGATAACGATCGACGGCGGCAACATGAATGGCCTGCTCTTCATCATGTGCACTTCCGTGGCGCTGGCCGATCAGTCGTTGCGCAAGGCGACCTCGCTTCTGCAGGAGCCGCCGCCGGCAAATCTCTCGTTCCTGCCGACACGCAGAGCGCCGCTTTGACCGGCGGGCTTTTGGCCTAGCGGCTTTCTTTATCCAAGAGAAGGAGACGTCATTTGCTTGCAGCGGCACGCGACCATCGCAAGCTCGCCTCGGCGAGCGACGTGCAGAAGCTCTCGCGTGTCGAGTTGCTCGTCGTCATCTTTTGTATCGCAGCGATCCTGGCGGCAAATCTCGTCACCGCCGAGCTCTATCCCCGGGCGTGGAACGACGAGGCGCAGTGGGTGGATCCCGCGATCAATCTATTGCGCGGCAACGGGCTGACATCTTCGACCTGGTACTATTCGCTCTTCGGACAATTCTGGTTCGGGAATACGCCACTCTATCCGGCCGTGCTTTCCGTTTGGGCAAAAATAACCGGCGATGGTTTCACGGCGCTCAGAAGCCTCAGCTTTGTTTGGATCAGCCTGGCGGCCCTGCTGCTCTATCAATTCGCATGCCGCTCCTCCGAGCTGATCTCCGCGCGATCCAGGATCGCGCTGGCGCTTGTGCCATTGCTTGGCTACGGCGTCACCTTTGCCTATCGCAGCGCCCGGCCGGATGCGCTCTGCATCTTTCTGATGGCATTGCTTCTTGTCGCCACGACATTGAAGAACCCCGCCCTGCGGCGCGGTTCCGTGATCGGCGTCAGTGCCCTCCTTCCCTGGGCGGAGCCGGCACTCGTCGCCTACGCCGTGGGCGCCGCCGTCCTGATCGTGCTTGGATCGGGCCGGCGCCACCTTCGACCAATCCTTTGGATGGCAACGGGACTGACCGCCGGCCTTTTCCTGATGTTCGCATTCTACGCGGCTGCCGGGCACCTCAAGGACTTTCTCATTACGACCCTCCTGTCACAGCGTTCGGTCTTCGGGCAAGCCGCACAATACATCGTCTTGAGCGACGACCGGGGTGCCGCCCGTTTCATGCCATCGGCAATCCTTGGCGCCTTGACCGAAGATCCCAGCACCGTCCTGGGCTTCCTCGCGGCGGCGATATTGCTCACCATGGCACGGGTGCGGCGGTCGCCTGAGGTCGCCTATCGCCTTCGCGCGAGCATAGCGGCCGCCGTCCTGATTCCGTTTGGCATGTATTGCGCCGGACAGTTCAATACCTACTACTCTTGGATGGCGCTGGTGCCGACCTGGTTCTTCCTCCTCGCCGCGGTCGATCGACTGGAGGGGCCAGCTCGTCTGGAGCAGACGATCGCGTACGCATTTCTCGCCTGTTCTCTGCTTGTCGGCTGGCCGCTCCTGGTGGGAGCGTCTGTGGTTGACGCGAGCCGCCGCGATTACGGCCAGGTCCGCGAGTTGGTCGGCCAGGCCGTCCGTCCAGGCGAGTGGGCCTTGGTCTCGCCGCAGGCGTACTTTGCGGTCGTCGAGACCGGGGGCGTGCCCTTCCTCGGCGAATGGTATGCCACGTCGCGGCTTATGCCGAACATCCCTGACGACCAGCAGAAACGTTTCTCTGCGATTGTCACCACGCCACGGGAAGCCGACAAGTTCCTCGCGCGTCTGCCGGGCCATTGGACCAAGGTTGCGAGCCTGCGCGACACCAGCCACCCGATACCCGTGCTTTCCTGGTTGCTTGCGCCAGACCACAACCTCAAGAGCGACAGCTATGATCTCAACGCCTACAGGCGCACGCCCTGATGCCGATAGCCGACGATTGAGCTGCGGCCATAGGGGCGTCAGCTCGAGCGCGTTTTTTACGCAAAGCCATCGAGAGCGCAGATGATGCAGGAGGCAACGGACACGATGAGCGTCACGACGAGAACACGCGACGCGGACGCGCGGCCGGACACGGACGGCAAGACCAGCCAAACGGCCGAGCTGACGCTTGTCGTGCCGACCCTGAACGAGCGCGCCAATATCGCGCCGCTCGTCGATCTGCTCGATGCGACGCTGACCGGGATTGCCTGGGAAGTGATCTTCGTCGACGATGACTCGACGGACGGGACCGCGGAGGAGATTCGTGCCCTCGCGCGCCGCGACCCTCGCGTGCGCAGGATCGAGCGCATCGGCCGCCGCGGACTCTCGACCGCATGCATCGAAGGCATCCTGGCGTCGGCGGCTCCCTTCGTCGCGGTCATGGACGCCGACCTCCAGCACGACGAGCGTCTGCTGCCCCAGATGCTGGCGACGCTGCGCGAGACCGGTTGCGATATCGTCGTGGGCAGCCGTTACGTTCCCGGCGGCGGCATCGGCGACTGGAGCCGGAGCCGCGCCGGCATGAGCGGTCTGGCGACGCGCTTGAGCCGCATGATCTGCAAGACGGCTATTGCGGATCCGATGAGCGGCTTCTTCATGCTGCGGCGCGAGCTGTTCGACGGCGCGGTGCGCCGGCTGTCGGGCCAGGGCTTCAAGATTCTCCTCGACATCCTCGCCTCGGCGCCGCAACCGGTCCGGCTGGTCGAGCTGCCCTACGAGTTCCGGCCGCGCCGCCACGGCGAAAGCAAGCTCGACACGCTCGTGGCCTGGGAATTCTTCATGCTGCTGGCCGATAAGCTGATCGGCCATCTCGTGCCGGTGCGTTTCGCGCTCTTCGCGATGATCGGCTGCCTCGGGCTGGTCGTGCACCTGACGGTGCTGCGCACTGCCCTCGCCGGCTTCGGTTTCGACTTCGGCGCGGCCCAGACCACCGCCGCGTTGGTCGCGATGACATCGAACTTCTTCCTCAACAACCTCTTCACGTACCGCGACAAGCGATTGAAGGGCTGGCGCCTCATCCGCGGCCTGATCTCCTTCTATCTCATCTGCAGCGTCGGCGTCGTCGCCAATGTCGGCATCGGCGACTACCTTTTCGCGGCGCATCATGATTGGTGGGTCGCCGGTGTCGCGGGTGTGATCGTCGGCTCGGTGTGGAACTACGCGGTCTCCTCGATCCTGACCTGGAATCGCCGTTAGGGTTGTCGCCCTCTCGGGCGGCGCAGGGTTATTGAACCGACGCCAAGCCGTTGGAGGGGATGACGAAGCCGGGCGGTCCCCAGCCGCCAACCAGAGGCGTGAAGCTCACCGGACCATCGCGCACCGGGCTGCCGGGCGCGATGGCGTAGGCCGCGCCGGACAGCTGCGGATTCTCAAGGACGGGATTGCGGTCACTGGCAAGGCGTCCGGTCGTAAGTATTCGCCCACCACTATAGTTGTAGTAGGCGTTGTTCTGGATCGTGTAGTCCGACGCCGCGCCGTTTTGACTGTAGGCGTACCCACTCTGGGTGGTCGCGTTGCCGTGGTAGTTCCCGATGATGATGTTGTTGGTGAGCGCGTTTCCGGCCATCCCGGCTATGGCGCCGTTATCCCGGAAGTACAAAGCGACCTGTTCCGTCCCCGACGACCCGAGATCGACGATGTTGCCGGTTATCGTATTGTCGTGGCCATTGTGGATTTCGAACGCCTCGACATCGTTCCTCGGAGCACCATTTTCGGTTGCATTCGTGCCGGCACCCGGCGCCGCGGGACCGATGACGTTGCCGGAGACCAAGACGTTGTTGGCGTTGTCGTCCAGGTAGATGGCCGTGACACCACCAACACCTGGCCCGCCATAGCCGCTCACGTAGTTGTTCAAGATCTGAACGCCGTGCGGCGGTGCCTGGTAGCCGCCATGCATCGCCACGGCGATGGCGCCGCCGTCAGTCACGTGCACCGTGTCGATGACGACATTGCCCTCGATGACGCTGCCGCCGATCGGGTCATTGGCGCTAAACCAAGTGGTCATGCTGATGCCGGCGTAGGGCACGTCGTAAACGTAGTTGTGCGAGATCGTCGAATTGGGCGTCGAATCGAAGAACTCGATGCCTCCGGTATTCCATTCCGCGACGCCATTGGGGTTGGTTACCATGCAGTTCTCGACGGTATTTCCGCTCGCGGCTGCAGAAGGTCCGCCGACCTCCGCGTTCGGGCCGCCGGTTACCACGATGCCGTAGTCGGCGAAGTTTTGGACCGTGAGGCCGTCGATCGTGATGTTGGACCCGCCCTGGACAGA
>DATJUL010000210.1:0-6367 GCA_035502295.1 Allostellaceae bacterium
TGCTGTGCACCCCGTCACGGGTCGGTGACTCGAACATCACCAGCATGCCATGACCGCCGAGGCGCCCGCCTTATTGCTGAACCTTCAGCACACTATCACTTGCCGTCGTCGGGATCAGGCAACGTGGCTGGAGAACCTCGAGGCGCGACCCCCTCGCCCTTGTCGCGAAACATCGCAAATCATTGCTGCGATTTCGTCGGACGAAAAGGCGGATTGCGGGGTCCGGCCCGCGGTTTCTAGTCTAGACTAGCCAGTCCTCTGATCCGCGAATGCGCTTCCGCGCGGTGCTGCTGCGCGTTGTATTGCGCGAGGTAGCGTTTGAGCCAGCGATTGGCCTCCGCCTCGGTCTCCGGCTTATGGAAGTGATAGAGCGTCTCATGTGCTTCCTTGACGGTGCGGAACGGGCGCTCGACCTTGCCTTTCGAGGGTGCGGTTGGGCGTCGGCCGTCCTTGCCGGCCGGGAGATGGGTCAGCACTGCCACCCCGAGATGCTCCATCGCCCGGTGGTAGACGCCGCTCTTCGCGAGCGAGCCGTTGTCCTCGTAGATCGCTGCCGGAATGCCCTGAAAGGGCGAGCCGTCCTCCTCCGGCTTCGGCGCCATGGCGTTAAACAGAAAGCGCAGCGCCGCCTCGACGTCCTCGCCGTAAACTCCGTGATATTCCTGATAGGCGACGCCGCTGCGGTCATCGACGACGCTGTAGATCATCAGGGTGGACGCGCCGCGGCCGGGCTCGATCCAGGTGGGGCGCTCGACCTGCTTCAGGTCGGAGGGGCTCAGGTCGAAATGCCACAGCGCGTTGCTGTGCTGCGCCTGAGAGCGCACCGCCGCCGGCGGGCGCGTCATCCGGTCGTGATCGTATCCCCATTCTCTGAGATAGCGGTTGGCGGTCGGCTTGCTGAGGCGGCAGGCGGACCGGGCCGTCGGGCGTCTCGACCCCGAGCTCCTCCAGAATCCGGATGGCCTGCGCCGTCGAGAGATGCCAGCCCTTGCCGTTGAGGGTCCGCAATTTCATCGCCGCGATCGTCTCGCAGTAGCGTTCGAGCTCCGCCGCCGGGATCGCCTTGGGCTTGCCGCGATCCGAGCGGTGCAGCGGGCGCGGATGGAGTTGCCGGCGCAACCCGCGATAGAGGGTCGCGCGCGACACGCCGTAGAGCGCCGCCGCCGCGGCGACCATGCCTTTGCGATCGGCATGCCGTGCGGGCAGCGTCTCCAGCCGATGGCGCAAGCTGATCAGCGCCTCGTGGGGAATGCGCGACCCGGCCTCAGCCATTGGCCTCTTCGAGGTAGCTGTAGAGTGTCGGCTTGGAGATGCCCATGATCCGGCAGATCTCGGCGACGCTGTGCTGCTTGTCGTTGTAAAGCGCCGCGACGTGGTGGCGCTTTACGGGATCGAGCAGTTTGGGGCGGCCGCCCTTGCGGCCGCGGGCGCGGGCGGCGGCAAGCCCCGCTTGGGTACGCTTGCGGATCAGGGCGCGCTCGAATTCCGCCAGCGCCGCGAACAAATGAAAGGTGAACTTGCCGTTGATCGTGCCGGTGTCGATTCCTTCTGTTAGCGACCGCAACTCGACGCCGCGCTCATGCAAGGTGCGCGTCAGCGCGATCAGATCCGACATCGAGCGGCCGAGGCGGTCGAGCCGCCACACGACGAGCTGGTCGCCGCCGCGCGCCACCTCCAGCGCGAGTGTCAGACCCGGCCGCGCCGCCTTGGCGCCGCTGAGCCGGTCCTCGTAAATGCGGGTGCACCCGGCCCGGTTCAGCGCGTCGCGCTGCAGGTCGAGGTTCTGGTCCTCGGTCGATACGCGGGCATAGCCGATGACGGCGGTCGGCATCGCGGCAGGAAACCCGTTCAGGCTTCGCCTCTCTCGCCGCCGCGACTGTTCACCGTAATGGACAATTCGGCCGAAACCTCCGTCACACGCGAGCGCCTCGACCCCGGACCCCCAACTTTGCACGGTCCCGCTCCCGCCAGCCCTCCTACTTCACCCGGTGAATTTTTCAGCCTAATTAGATCAACTCCAGCAGCATCTTGTCGAGGCCGTAATATTCTGCGCGCGGCAGAAACGCGGGCCGCACGCCTCCGCCGTGGAACGTGCCGCACAATTTGCCGTCCGGCCCCTCGCCGAGGAACTCATAGGTGAACAGGTCCTGCATTGTGATGACGTCGCCTTCCATGCCGACGATCTCGGTCACGTGGGTGACGCGGCGCTGGCCGTCGCGCATGCGGTTGACCTGGCAAACCAGGTGCACGGCCGAGGCGATCTGCGCGCGGATTGCCCTCTGCGGCAGATTGATCCCGGCCATGCCGATCATGTTCTCGAGCCGGGTCAATGCCTCGCGCGGACTGTTGGCGTGAATTGTGCTCATCGCGCCGTCGTGCCCGGTGTTCATCGCCTGCAGCATGTCGAGCGCCTCCTCGCCCCGGCACTCGCCAATGATGATGCGGTCCGGGCGCATGCGCAGCGCATTCTTCAGCAGGTCGCGCATCGTGATCTCGCCGGTGCCTTCGAGATTGGCGGTGCGGGTCTCCAGCCGACCGACATGCGGCTGCTGCAATTGCAGTTCTGCCGCGTCCTCGATCGTGATCGTGCGCTCGCCGGGGTCGATCATACGCGACAGCGCGTTGAGCAGCGTCGTCTTGCCCGAGCCGGTACCGCCCGAAATCAGAATGTTGAGCCGGCAGCGCGCCGCGACCTTGAGCAGCGTCGCCATCGCCGGAGAGATGCTGCCGTTGGCGGCCATCGTATCGAGCGTGATCATCTTCTTCGAAAACTTGCGCAGCGAAATCATCGCGCCGTCGATCGCCAGCGGCGGGATGATGATGTTGACGCGGCTGCCGTCCGGCAGCCGGGCATCGACCAGCGGCCGCGACTCGTCGATGCGCCGGCCGATCCGCGTCACGATCTTCGTGCAGATATTGAACAGGTGTTGCTCGTCGCGGAATGTCACACCGGTCAGTTCCAGCTTGCCGTGCCGTTCGATGTAGACTTGCTTCGGCCCGTTGACCATGATGTCATTGATTGTCTCGTCGGCGATCAGCGGTTCGAGCGGCCCGAGCCCCAGCATGTCAGCGGTCAGCGACTCGATCAGTTCACGCTGCTCGGCGGAATTCAGTTGGATTTTCGTCTCCGCCAGGAGCTCCTTGACCCAGTTGGTAAGCTGCGCCTCGAAATCGGGGCGCGGCATCTCGGCGGCGGCTGCAACGTTAATCCGCTCGAGCACGAGCGGCTGGATCTGTGCCTTTGCGGCCTCCATCGCGGCCTTGTGGGCATCTCGCCGCAACACTGCGGGCGCCGCCGCGTCCGGCGAAGGCGTCAGGAGCGCCTGCATGATCTCGGTCACGAGATCGCGGCGCGTCATCGGATCGCGGTCGATGCCGTGCCGCAGGAAATAAACCTGAACTGCGGCAGCGACGATCTTGGCCAGGTCGCGGCGGCTTAGCAGCGCGCGCCGCTCGGGGCGGATCTCGTCGTCCAGACGGCGAACCAATTCATCGCGTGCTGCGGCGATGGCGTCCGTGACCACTGCGGCGGGGTCGGACAGGAGTGCCTCACCGGCACGGTGGACCAGCGTCAGCGCGGTCGGCCGCAGCTCGCCAGCCGATCCGTGTCGCGCCGCGACCCCGGCGATCCGCGTGTCCAATCCCCTGACGCCCGCGCTGCGGGTGTTCGACCCCCCCTTTGCGTTCGCAGCACGGGTCTCCAATCCGTTTTCAACCGCCGACCGTCGAAGTGCTGAAATCATGTTCTCACCATTGCTCTGCTGTGGCGGGGTGCCTGCGTCTGCTCGAATTGGCCGATCGTCAGCAAGAATTTGCATCGATAGTTTTGAACAAATCTTAGCGACCGATCGCCAGAATGCACGGAATAAGGTTAATTGCTGCGGCGCAAGGTCGCATATTCCATCGATACATCATTTTTTTATTTTAAATGGGTCAGAAGGCCCGAGCGTGCGAAAACGCACGGTAAGAAACGTGAACATCGTCCCGATACGGCCTGCACGGGACCGAAGGTATTAAGCATCTGGCCGATCAGCATCGCTAAGCCCGCCGGCACGGCCAGAAACAGATGCAGCGTGCCGCGGGGCTGGTACTGATCCCGCGCGTAGCGCAGCGCCTCGACAATGATCCGCACCAAGTCCCGGGCTTGTCCCGCAGTCGCAAGGTCGTGCGGGTAAGCGCCCACGCAGTGTACGACCACAATCGCGCGCATTTTAGGCAGGTTCGGCCGCGACGCGGCAAAGGCCGGTTCTACATTTGATGCAACGGATACCGGGAGGGCCAGATCATCCGCGCTCGGATCGCCGTCCCCTACTTGATAGACGAAGCCGCAGGGTTCCGGCCGCATACCAAGTGACCAGAGCTCGGGCTCCCGATTAGGTGAAATCTGCCGCCACCCGACACTCATGCCGCGGGTCGCCAGGAACGCAGTCCCGAACGCGACTGCCGTCGGTAGAGCGCAGAGCCCTTCAGCGACGATCCTGCGGCCGGGAGCGCGTTCGGTGATGGCCTGGGCGACGGTTTCCAGAGCCGGAATCAGTTGCTCCTGCCAGCTCTCGGGCCGGTGCGTCAGGCGGCCGTCAAATCGGTGGGTCCAGTCCAGCGCCAGCGCCACCCCCGACGCAAAAGCCGGTTTTTTTTGGGTGTTGATCACCAGCCGCAGCGGCGCGTCCGCCGCGAGCTGCGCGACCACGGTTCGGATTCGCCGGCCCAGCACCTGCCGGGCGATTATCGCGGCATCTGCCGGTCCTATCGGATCCGACACGACCTTGCGCAGATTCCACCCACCCAGATCGTGCATGCCGAGATAGGTGCCGGCGATACGGGTTACGTCTGGATAATCCACTCCGCCGGCGGCAACAGGAATCATGAAAAAGCCGTCGCCCGCCCGGATACGGCGTAGGATGCCCGGCAACTCGGTGCGCGTGATGACGGCCGACGCCTCGACCTCCGGCGTCAGCCAGCAAACGGCGTTTGCAGTCGTGGGATCCGCGAGCGCGTCGCGCAGCAGCGATTCGGTCTGGCCCTCTTCGAACTCGCTTACATCGTGCCAGGTGGGAATCCCCACATCGTGCTGCGCTTCGATGAGCAGGCGCGCCTCTTCGATCCGCGTTCGCCGGTAGCTGAGGAAGGAGCGACCTGTCGCATCGGTCATGGCGCCGCTCACGACAGCGGAAAATAGTCGCCGAGGATTTCCCGCCAGATCTGCAGCGCGTCGCCCTGGCGGCCCGTCGCCTCGGCCCGAAACGCCAGCGTCGCCCTGCGCTGAGCTTCCTGCAGCGCGGCTTTTGCGGTAGTTACCATCGCAGGGGTCATCTGATCGGACACGGGAGGACCGAGCCCTGCCAGATCTGGCCATGTCTGTCCGATGGTGGCCTCCGCCGCGGCGCGCCTTCGCTCGGCAGGCCAATTTCCTCGACGTGATCGGCCCGCGAGACCAGCGCCATGTCGATGGCCTTCGGGAAATTCGTAGTGGCGATGAGGAGGATATTTTTGTGCCCCCGCGCAAGCCGGTCGATGCCGGTGAGCACCGCATCGGTGGCACGGTGCACGTCAATCGGATTGGCCTCCAAGCTGAGCTTCTGCCGATCGACACCAAGCGTCTCTAGACTAGTAGGCGCTCTACGAAGCGTAGAACAGGCTCGCCGAACCACAATTTGAGCTTGGCCGCCTCTTAGATGGTTTGACGTCTACTAAGCCGGCCAAATTGATGAGGCGATTTGTGCTCCCGGAGGGAGGTTGAACATGCCAGACATCTAACAGAAAACGAAAGCCCGCCTTGCCGGGCGGGCTTCCGAAACCTCGTGACAAGCCTCGCGGTAACCATCAGGGCTAGTACCAACCCTACGATAACCGCAGAGACTCGCTGGCTCAAGCGGAATTTGCTGTTTCCGTGAACCGGTGCAGTGTTGCCCGTCGCGATCCATCCGAAAGGGGAGCGATGGATATCGATGGACGCGCCAGCGAGGCGCCACGGAGGAGGTTTGTCTCGGGACCCACCGGGTTTCGACGGCTGACCCCGGGACTTTTGAAGGTCGACCGCAAGGCCGAAAAATTCACAGGCCTGCCTGAGGGGGTAACAGTACCGGGGCAGCTGCTCGCCGTGTTCAAGACGGCCGCGCCGCGGCTCGGCATCGCGCCGCGCCTGGCGCATGCCCTCGACTGGCTGTTTCGCTTTACGCAGCCGCAGGACTGGGCGAGTGGCGGCCGGCCGATCGTCTGGCCGTCGGCGCTGATGCAGCAGGAGGCGCTTGGCCTGTCGGCGACGCAGGTCAAGGAGATCAACCGGCGCCTGATCGAGCGCGGCCTGCTGACGATGAAGGACTCGCCGAACGGCAAGCGCTACGGGCTGCGCGACCCAAAGGGCCGG
>DATJUL010000211.1:0-14237 GCA_035502295.1 Allostellaceae bacterium
CATCACCAAGCAAATCATGCAGGCGCAGGAGCCGCTGGCCGCGGTGCAGGCGACGCAGCTGGCGCTGAAGCACGCGCTGGCCGGGCAGCCCGGACCGGTGGCGATCCTCTTCAGCCATGATGCGCTGGCCGGCAATGTCGGCCCGGACGCGGCGCCGGCGCTCTATCCGACGCGGTATTACCTGCCGCCCCCGCCGCCGCCGGCCGATGCGGCGCAGATCGATGCCGCCGCCGCACGCCTGCTCGCCGCCCGCACGCCGGCCCTGATCGCCGGCAACGGCATCCGCATCGCGCAGGGCTACGAGCAACTCCAGCAATTGGCGGAGACCGCCGGACTGCCGGTTGCGACGACCGCGGCCGGCAAGGGCACGTTTCCCGAGACGCATCCCCTGGCCTTGGGCGTCTTCGGCACGTTCGGCACGCCGGCGGCCAATGCCTGCCTCGGCGACGCCGACCTCGTGCTGGTCGTCGGCTCGAAGCTGTCGCCCAGCGACACCGCGTGGGAGAACGGCAAGCTGCTCGACCCGACGCGGCAGGCCTTCATCCAGGTCGATATCGAGCCGAAAAACGCGTCGTGGACGTTTCCGGCCGAACAGGTCGTGCTCGGCGACGCAGCGCAGGTTATGGCGGCGTTGTGCGAGGCGGTGCGCTCCCGCGCCAACGGCCGGCGCGACGCCGCCGAGCAGCGCGTCGCGGCGCACCGGCAGGCGCACGGCTATTTCGACGCACCGGAATACCGCTCCGACGACAAGCCGATCCTGCCGCAGCGCGTCATCGGCGAATTGATGCGCAACCTGCCGGACAATGCGATCGTGACCTGCGACGCCGGCGAAAACCGCATCCTGATGACGCATTTCTACCAGACGAAGATGGCCGGCGGCTTTCTGCAGGCAGCCGGCTCCGGGCCGATGGGGTTCGCCATCCCGGCGGCCTTGGGCGCCAGGCTCGTCTATCCCGACCGCCCCTGCGTCGCGGTGTGCGGCGACGGCGGTTTTGCGATGACGATGAACGGCATGATGACCGCGATCGAGCAGGACATCCCGATCACGACGGTCGTCTTCAACAACAATGCGCTCGGCTGGGTGTTGCACGGCGGCGGGCCGTTCGCCGCCGAGTTCAACGATTTCGACCACGCCGCGATCGCCCGCGCGATGGGCTGCCGCGGCGAGCGGGTCGAGGACCCGGCGCGGCTCGGCCCGGCGCTGCAGGAAGCGATCGCATCGCGCCAGCCGACCGTCATCGACGTGCGCACCTCGTTGAAAACCTCGTTTGCCGACATCACCTCGCCGCTCGCCAACGAAGCCTCGCCCCGGCGGCGCTAATTAGGAGGCGGCAACGCGATTGAACAACCGGCTGTGGATCGGCCGGCCGGCTGAGCGGCTGGCGCGACGCGCCCGGCCGGAGATTCGTTAATACCTTATCGGCTTGCGTCGCCGCGGCCGCTCAGGTAGTCTTCATGCTGCTGCGATTGCTTGGCATTTATTAATTTCTGTGGGTAGCGGTCAGGGAGCGATGCCCGCATCGGCAATAGTGTTGGCGGCTGAAAACTTGTCGAATACGCGGTTCGGCGCGGGCGGCTCGCGGCGCAACGGTTGCCGGCGCCCGGAATTGCGATCGGTATTGCATTTCATTGACCCTTCCCTCACCTGTTGCGGCCGCCCCGATCGCGATGAGGAAAGACCGTGACCCTGGTTATCAACGAACCTGAGAGCGACGATATCGGCGCGCCCGAAAGCTCGGCCGGCTCGCTGCTCGACAGCCTGGTCATCGTCGCGCGGCACCGCGAGGTGCACCTGTCGCGCGATCAGCTGCTGCGCGACCATCAGCTGACCTCGCCCGAGGTGTCGGTGGACGAGGCGTTGCGCATCGCGCGGGCGGCCGGGTTGCGCGCGCACGCGGTACGGCTGCGCTGGGACGACCTGTTCCAGATGGGGTCGGCGCTGCCGGCGATCGTGCTGTTGCGCAACGGCGGCGCGATGGTGCTGCTGCGGGCGCGGGCCGAGGGCGGCGGCCACCCGCCGCTGGTCGTGCTGCGCGATCCGAACGGCGACGACGAGACATTGCTGGCGCTCGACGAGGCGCGCTTCGCGGCCGCGTGGGCCGGCGACGTCATTCTGCTCAAACGCGATTACCGCTTGCGCGACGCGGACCGGCCGTTCGGGTTCGGCTGGATCATCGGGCAGTTGCTGCACGACCGCCGCGTCATGCGCGATTTGATGATCTGCGCCGTGCTGCTCGGATGTCTCGCGCTGGCGCCCGTCATGTTCTGGCGGGTCATGGTTGACCGGGTCATGTACTACGGCAGCCTCTCCACCTACACGATGATCTGCATCGCCTTCGTCGTGCTGTTGGTGTTTGACACGATATTCTTCCACTTGCGCCGCTACCTGGTGCTGTGGGTCACGACGCGGGTCGACGCCCGCTTCTGGACCCACATGTTCAACAAGATGTTGAATCTGCCGATCGACTTTTTCGAGCAGACGCCGACCGGTGAGATCGTGCACGATCTCAATGAGATCTATCGGGTCCGGCAGTTCCTGACGCAGCAATTGTTTGGGACCTTGCTCGATTCTTTCGTGCTGGTGATCTTCCTGCCGATCATGTTCATGGTCAGCACGATCATGACGGCGGTTGTCTTGTGCATCTGCGTGGCGATCTGCGTCTGCCTCGTGGCCCTCCTGCCGACGATCCGGCGCAAGGTCAATGTCGTCGTGCAGGCCGAGGTGGCGCGCGGCACGACGCTGGTGGAGGCGGTGTACGGCATCCGGGCGGTCAAGTCGCTGGCGCTCGATGCGAGGAAGCGGCACGAGTTCGACGAGCGGATCGCGCGGGTCGCCGAGGCGCGCTTCGATGAGGGGCTGACCTCCAACCTGATGCAGACGATCGTGCATCCGCTGCAGGTGCTGATGACCAACGGCGTCATCGCCGTCGCGGTTTATCTTGCGCTGGTCAACCAGGACACGATGTATCTCGGCGCGATCTTTGCGTTCATGATCATGACGCAGCGGGTCACCCTGCCGATCATCCAGGCGGCGCAGTCGATCGTGCAGATCGACGAGGCGCGCCGCTCGCTCGAACGCTGCGCCCACATCGTCAACCACAAGCCGGAAGCGGGGCGGTCGGGTCACGGCATCCGGACAACGGTGCGGGGCCGCATCGAATTCAGCGATGTGACGTTCAAATATCCGGGTGCCGTGTCGCCGGCGCTCGACCGTGTCTCGTTCACGATCCCCGAAGGCAGCGTGTTCGGGCTGGTCGGCCGCAGCGGTTCGGGCAAAACCACCGTGACGCGGCTGCTCCAGGCCCTGCACAGCGACTACACCGGTCTCATCAAGATCGACGGCAACGATCTCAGGGAATTCGACGTCGATCACCTGCGTGCGAGCCTCGGCGTCGTGTTGCAGGAGAATTTCCTGTTCCGCGGCACGATCCGCGACACGATCGCCGCCGCCAAGCCGCATGCCACGTTCGAGGAGGTCGTGCGGGCGGCGCGGCTGGCCGGCGCCGAAGAATTCATCGAACGACTGCCGGCCGGCTACGAGACCTTTATCCAGGAAGGCTCGACAAACCTTTCCGGCGGCCAGCGGCAGCGCCTCGCGATCGCGCGTGCGCTGATGAGCGATCCCCGCATCCTGATGCTCGACGAGGCGACGAGTTCGCTCGACGCCGACAGCGAGGCGATCGTCAACGCCAACCTGCAGCGGATCGCCGAAGGGCGCACGCTGATCGTCATCTCCCACCGCCTGTCGTCGCTCGTCGAAGCAGACCGCATCCTCGTCCTCGAAGGCGGCGCCGTTTACGACAGCGGCACGCACGAGGAGCTGCTGGAGCGCTGCGACATCTACGCCGGGCTGTGGCACTTGCAGCACCGGCATCTTCACCTGAAGCCGTTATCGCATGAAATCATTCCGCTACGGCAGACCGCCGCGCAGTGACGCGCCGGCCGCAAAGGTCGTCCGGCTCTTTCAATCGGAAACCGCAGAGATCGTCGACGCGCCGGAGCCGACCGGCATCCGGGCGACGATCTTTGTACTGGCGGCGCTTGTCGTCGCCGTATTCGTCCTCGCGGTCGTGACCCGCATCGACCGCGTCGTGACCAGCATCTCCGGCGAGATCGTGACGACCCAGCCGACCATCGTGATGCAGGCTCTCGATCCCTCGCTGATCAAGACCCTCAACGTGCGCGAGGGCCAACCGGTCAAGGCCGGTGACGTGCTGGCGACGCTCGACCCGACCTTTGCGACCGCCGATGTCGACGCGCTGAAATTGCAGATCGCCAGCCTCGACGCCGAAATCGCGCGGTGCAACGCCGAGCTGTCCCACCAGCCCTACGACCCGAAACCAAGCCCCGATCCGTCGGTCGCGCGCTACGGCCAGCTGCAGCGGTCATACTATCTTGAACGCAAGGCGCAGTTCGACGATCAGGTGCGCGCCTACGACGCCCAGATGGCGCAGTACCAGGCGACGATCAAAAAATTGCAGAACGATGCGGCGCTCTATGCCGACCGCGGCAGGCTGGCGCGAGAGGTCGAACAGATGCGGGCGACCCTCGCCGCGGCGCAGGTCGGCAGCCGGCTCAACCTGTTGGCCGCGGCCGATCAGAAGACCGAGCTGTTGCGCCAGGCCGAATACGACAAGAACGCGCTGATCGAGGCGCAGCACCAGGTGCAGGCGACGACCGCGACGCGCGCCGCCTTTGTCCAGCAATGGCTCGCCGATGCGAGCAAGGAACTGGTCAACGCGCGCAATCAGCGCGACGAGGCGATGCAGAAGCTCGACAAAGCCGCAAAGCACGCGGACCTCGTGCGGCTCGTCGCGCCCGAGGACGCGGTCGTGCTGAAAATGGCCAAATTGTCGGTCGGTTCAGTGCTGAAGGAAGGCGAGCCGCTGATCTATCTCGCGCCGCTGCACTCGCCGGTCGAGGCCGAGGTGCATATCCGGCCGCGCGATGTCGGCTTCATCCGCGCCGGGGACCCCGTCAAGGTCAAGCTCGACGCCTATGATTTCATTGCCCACGGCATGGTAGACGGGCGCGTCCGCTGGATCAGCGAAGGCTCCTTCGAGACCAACGACAACAACGGGCAGCCGACCCGGCAACCCTACTACAAAGTCCGCATCGCGCTGACCCGCGTCCATCTGCACAATGTTCCCGACAGCTTCCGCCTGATCCCCGGCATGACGCTGACGGCCGACGTGCATATCGGCACGAGGTCGATCCTGATGTACATGATCAACGGCGCGATCCGCGGCGCGAGCGAGGCGATGCGTGAGCCTTGAGCGCGCCGCGGCGGCCGGCCGCAGGGGAAGCGGCCGGCTCGTTCGAGGCGGGGTGGCCGCCGCCGCCGCAGGCCGCCATCGCAAGGCGCTCCGCTGTTTTTCGCGCGCGGCCGCGGCCGGCGATGCCGAAGGCCAGTACCGCCTCGGTCTCATTTACGCGCGCGGCGACGGGGTCGTCGGCAACCTCGGCGATGCCGCGATGTGGTTTCGTCGCGCGGCGCAGCAGGGCCACGCCGAAGCGCAATACCAGCTGAGCCTGGTTTATCTGAGCGGCGGCGAAGCGCACGGCGCCCAATGGTACCGGCGCGCCGCCGAGCGCGACCACGCCGCTGCCGAGCGCAACCGCGAGCTGATGTTTCCCCACGGCGTCGCGGTCGCGGCCGACGCCGCCGAGGCGTTCGGTTGGTGCTGGGCCGCCGCCGCGCAGGGCCTCACCGACGCCCAGGCGCATCTCGGCTACCTGTACGCGCGCGGCATCGGCTGCGAGATCGATTACGCCGCGGCACGCCGCTGGTACCTGAGCGCCGCCGGGCAAGGTTACCCGCTGGCCGAACTCGGGCTCGGCATCATCCATGCCAACGGCCACGGCGTCGAACCCGACCCGGCGGCCGGCGCCGCGTGGTATGAAAGGGCGGCGGCGCGCGGCAACCAGGACGCCCAACTCGCGCTCGGGCTGCTGTTCGACCGCGGCCAGGGCATCCCGCACGATCCGACGCGCGCCGCGGCGCTGTTCCACCGGGCGGCCGAGCGCGGAAATCCGCGGGCGGCCTATCACCTCGCCTTCCATCTGCTCGCCGATGCGGCGGCGGAACACCGGGTCGAGGCGGAAACCCTGCTGCGACGGGCCGCGCGCTCGGGGCATGCCGCGGCCATGTTGAGCCTCGCCCGGTTGCATGCCGGCCAGATCGAGGAGGTGCTGTGGTATCGCGCGGCGGCCGAAGCAGGCGATGCCGAGGGGCAGTTCCAGCTCGGCCGGCTGCACACGCTCGGCGAGGGCGTGCCACAGCGGCCGGATGACGCGGCCCGCTGGTTCACGCGCGCGGCCGAGCAGGGGCATGCACTCGCGCAATTCAACCTCGCGCTGTTTCTGCTGAACGGAAACGGGATCGAGCGCGATGCCGCGGCGGCGGCGCGATGGCTTGCACGGGCCGGCGAGCAGGGAATGGTGCGGGCGCAGAGCAGGCTGGCGCAACTGCTGCTCAGCGGCAGCGGCGTTCCGCGCGATATGGAGGCGGCCGCGCAGTGGCTGCGGCGCGCCGCCGGGGCCGGCGACGCCGAGGCCGCGACGATGTTGGCGACGCTGCATCTGCGCGGCGCCGGCGTGCCGCAGGACCGGGCGGCGGCAGAACAGCTGCTGCGGCGTGCCGTCGAGCATGGCCATGGGCCGGCGCTGTTGCAGCTGGGTCATCTCTATGCCGGCGACAGCGCTGCCGGGGGCGACCGCAGCGAGGCGATCCGCTGCTACCGGGCAGCAGCCGAGGCGGGCGTCGTCGCGGCACAAGTCATCGTCGGGCACAACCTGCTGACCGGCGCCTGGGGCGAGCGCGATCCGCAGGCGGCGGCGGCATGGTTTCGCCGCGCGGCCGAGGCGGGCCATGCCGGCGCCCAGGTGCAGTTCGGCCTGCTTTACTGCAACGGCGACGGCGTCGAGCGCGATCCGGCGGCCGGCGCGGCGTGGTATCGCCGGGCCGCCGAGCAGGGGGAGCGCACCGCGCAATACAACCTCGCCGTCATGCTGAGCCGCGGCGACGGCATCGCCCGCGATGTCGGCGAGGCGGCGGCGTGGTACCGGAAATCGGCCGAGCAGGGCATGGCCGAGGCGCAGATTGCGCTCGGCGACCTCTACGCCCTCGGCATCGGGCTTGCCGCCGATCCCGACGCGGCGCGCGGCTGGTACGAAAAGGCGGCGGTGCAGGACCATCCTGCCGCCAAGGCGCGGCTTGCCGGCGGGCGCGGCCCACGGCTGCTGCGCCCGGCCGAGCTGGCGCGCGCCGGCACCGCCTCTTAGCCCGGTCGGCGATCAGCGCCGCGCAACGGCGTACAGCGTCAAGACGAGGCGTTCTCCATCGGAATAGTCGAGGCCGGAGACCCGACCGAGCGGCCGCGCGGCGAGACGGCCGGAAGCGAGCGCGCGCTGGAAGCGGGTCGCGTCGCGGCTGCTGACCAGCGCCTCGCCGCCGCGTCCGAGCGCCGTGGCGGCGGCGTCCGGCGGCAACAGGCGCGGCGTGCCGTCGAGCAGGAAGACAAGGCTCGGTTCGCTGTAGCCGACCGCGACGAGCGGCGCGCCGGGATTGGGTGGATGCTGCGCGACGAGCGCCGCCGCGGCGCGGCTGAGCCACAGCCGGTCGAGCCCCGGCAGCACCCCGGCTGCTGCCGGCACCGCGAAGGCGAGCGACAGCGCGGCCAGCCAGCCGGTCGTCGCGGTTGCCTCGCGCCGGCGGCGCAGCATCATTGTCATGATGCCGACGATCGCGGCGGTGCCGAGCGCATCGGCGGGCGCCGGTCCGCTGCCGAAGCGCAGCGGCAGCCCGATCAGCGCCGCCGCCAGCGCGAGGCTGACCGCGGCCCACAAGCCGGTCGCGGCGAGTTCGGCGCGGCGTGCCCAGCCGCCCGGCGCGAGGCGGGTCCCCACCGCCAGCGCAGCCGCCGCGAGCAATGCCAGCGCTGGGTAGAGCGGCAATGCGTATTGCGGCAGCTTGGTCGGCACCAGTTCGAGCACGAGCCAGCCCGGCACGAGCCACGCCAACAGGAACCGCTCGGCCGGCGCGGCGCGCTGGCGCCAGCCGCGCACGACGGCCGGGACCAGCAGCAGCGATCCCGGCCAGAACGTCACGAACGCCGCCATCAGATAGGACAAGGGCGGCGCGCCGTGCGAATCGGAGACGCCCATTACCTTGCCGAGAAAATCGCGGCCCAGCGATTGCGACAAAAACTGGCCGTGCGTCGCGTGCTCGATCGCGAACAGCCACGGCGCCACGGCGGCGATCGTCGCCGCGATGCCGACAACCGGCCGCAGAGCGGCGAGCCAGCGCGCGTCACGGTCGGCGGCGGCGAGCGTCGCCGCGGTCAGCGCGGCGAGGCCCGGCCCGATCGGCCCCTTGATGAAGATTGCGGCGATCTCGGCGCCCCAGAACACGGCGGCGATCCAGCCCGAGACTCTCCGCCCGCGCCGCGCGCGGACATAGGCCAGACCGAGCGCCCCCTGGCCGGCCGTTGTCGCGGCCAGGAGCGCGGCGTCGGTCTTGGCGATATGCGCCTCGGCGACGACGCCGAGCGCGGCGGCGAGCAGCACCGCGGCAATCGTCGCGACCCGCTGGGCTGCCGCCGGCTCGCCTTCGGCAACGAGCGCCTTGCCGAACGTGACAAGAAGCAGCGCGGCCGCCGTCGCACCGAGCAGCGACGGCAGCCGGTAGGGCCAGATCGCGTTGCTGGCGGGTGTGCTGAACGCGCTGACGGCGGCCGCCTGCAGCCAATAGACGCCGGCCGGCTTGTTGTTGCGCGCTTCGTTCTGAAAGCGGATGTGCAGGAAATCGCGGGTTTCCAGCATCTGCCGGGTCGCCTGCGCGAACCGCGCCTCGTCGCGGTCGAGCACCGGGATCGAGGCCTGGCCCGGCAGATAGAGGACGAGGCACAGCGCCAACAGCAGCGCATAAGGCCACGCGGCGCACAGCCGGGCACCAAACGACCGCATGTCAGCCCGGCATCGTCGCGGCCGATTGCGTCATCGCCAGCAGCGGCCGCCGCCCGCCCATTACCCCGAGGGTCCAGGCTTCCTCGCGCTCGACGATCTGGCGCTCGGCAGCATCGAGATCGGGGTCGCCGGCAAACCAGGCAGCGAGCCCGCCGGCCGCGTCGTGCGCCGCGAAAATCTCGGCGACCGTGCGGACCTGCGCCCGGTCATTCGGCGGGCCGTATTCCGGGCGGATTTCGCTGCGCCACCACGACGGCCAAACCTCGGCGAAGACGATGCTCGCGTCGTCGGGGAGCGCGAGGCCGGTCTCGAACGGCCAGATGCGGGCGCGATCCGACCAGCGCGGGTCGTCGCGCAATGCCCGCACGACCGGAATGCCGGTCAGCGTCTGGCTGCCGACCGAGCCGGTATAGGCGAGTTTCCAGCAGGGCTGCGCGCCGGTCATCCGCTCGTCGATCAGCCGCTTCTCGGCGAGTTCGCCAACCCGATGGGCGCGATGATGTCGCGGCCCCAAATGCGGATCGGCGAAATTTGCCGGGCAGCCCCAGAACGGGAACCGCCCGCCCGAAATGCGCCGGTTGAACGCGGCGCCGAGTTCGAAGCGGTCGTTGCGATTGTCTGCGCCGTCATGGAGCAGGAACGCGATCTCGTCCCACACGGCGCGCCACGGCGTGCCTGCGAGACCGAGGCGGCGGGCAAACCCGGCCGGATAGCCGAGCGGGAAATCGAACCCGAGAATCGCGCGTTCGCCGCTTCCGGCGATTTGCGCGAGGATGTTGCCGAGCCGCCGCCTTGCGGCATCGCGGGTCGGCGGGTTGTCGCAATCTTCGCCGTGCGGGAAGCGATGGCAAATCCAGATGCTGTCGCGGCCGGTCACCGGCCGGCTCGCGGCGCTCCAATCGACGATGACGTAATGCTCGAACCGCCGCGCCATCGCCTGTCACTTGCAGAATTGGCTCATCGCCGACTCTCCCGATTGCGTGGTCCGGCGGCGCGGCCGAGACTGCGGCGCCTATGTTTATCGCGTATTCCCACCGATTTCTGCTGCTGCTCGCGGGGCTGGCGATCGACGCGCTGTTCGGCGACATGCCGGCGGCGTTCGCCGTCGTGCCGCACCCCATCGCGCTGGCCGGCCGCGCCATCGCCGCCTTCGACCGCAAGCTCAACCGACCCGAGCGCGGCCCGCGTCGGCGTCGGATCCGCGGCATCATCACCGTCGTCGTGCTGGTCGGCGCTGCGGCGGGCATCGGCTGGATCGTGCACCAGGTGTGCCGCGGCACGTTGCTCGGCGCCGCGGTCGAGGCGTTGACGATCGGCGTGCTGGTCGCGCAGCGCAGCCTCTATCAGCACGTCGCCGCCGTCGCGGCGGCGTTGCGTTCGGGCGGTCTGCCGGCCGGGCGCCAGGCGGTCAGCCATATCGTCGGACGCGACGTGCGGCGGCTCGACGCGGCCGGTGTCGCGCGCGCCGCGATCGAAAGCCTCGCGGAGAATTTCAGCGACGGCGTCGTCGCGCCGGCGTTCTGGTATCTGCTGCTCGGGCTGCCCGGCCTTTTTGCGTACAAGACCGCGAACACGCTCGACAGCATGATCGGGCACAAATCGCCGCGCTACCTCGCGTTCGGCTGGGCGGCGGCGCGGTTCGACGATCTGGCGAACCTCGTGCCGGCGCGGCTCAGCGGCCTCTTCTTCGCCGCCGCGGCCGGATTTTCCGGCGATGCGAAGCCTGGCCGCGCCGTCGTCATCATGCTGCGCGACGCGAAAAAGCACCGCTCGCCCAACGCCGGCTGGCCCGAGGCGGCAATGGCCGGCGCGCTCGGCCTTGCGCTCGCCGGCCCGCGCCGCTACGCCGACGGCGTCGTCAACGATCCCTGGCTCGGCGACGGCACGGCACAGGCCACGGCGGCCGACATCGCGCGCGCATTGCGGCTCTATCGCCTCGCCGGGCTGCTGCTGGCGGGCCTCGTGGCCGGGGCGTGGCTGGCGGCGCATGTCACGCGGCTCGGCTGACGATCGTCGCGGGGATGCGGCGCACCGCTCAATCCCCTTTCAACACGAGCGGCAGGCCGGCGGCGACAAAGACGACGCGGTCGGCGATCGCGGCGATGTCCTGGTTGAGCCGGCCGGCTTCGTCGCGGAACTCACGACCGAGCGGCGTCTCGGGGACAAGGCCGAGGCCGACCTCGTTGGCGACCAGCACAACCGGGCCGGCCGCATCGCGCAGCGCCGCGCGCAGCGTCGCGACTTCGGCGTCGAGCGGGCGCCGGGCCAACAGCAGATTGGACAGCCACAGCGTCAGGCAGTCGATCACGAGCGGCCGTTCCGGCGCTGCCTCGCCGATCGCGCCGGCAAGATCGAACGGCGCCTCGATCGTCTGCCAGAACGGGCCGCGGCCGGCGCGGTGCGCCGCGATCCGCCGGCGCATCTCGTCATCGCCCGGTTCGGCCGTCGCGCAATACGTGCCGCGCGGCGCGGCGGCCTCGATGAGCCGCTCGGCGTAGCGGCTCTTGCCGGAGCGCGCGCCGCCCAGCACCAGCGTCAATCGCGGCAGCGCGCGGTTTGCGCGGCCGCATGCCGCGCTCTCGGCTGACAAAGGCGCCTCCTCCGCCCGAGGAACGGTGCGGCAAACGCCCATTAGATGGGCGGCGATGCGGAGCTAGCACGGCGCGGCCGCGGCGTCATCTTTTCTCCACAAAGCCCCTGGTACGATATCGGCGCACAGCAATGTGGGAGGCGAAACATGAAAATCGACGGCGGCTGCCTGTGCGGCAAAGTGCGCTATTCGGCCGACGCCGAGCCGGTGTTTGTCGGTGTGTGTCATTGCAAGAATTGCCAACGGGTATCAGGCAGCGCGTTCAGCACGGTGATCGCGGTGCCGAGCCAGGCGATCAACATGCGGGGCACGCTACAGACCTATGCCGATCGCGGCGACAGCGGCAAGAGTCTGTTGCGGCGGTTCTGCCCGGCATGCGGCTCGTCGGTGATCGAAGAAGCAGAGGCGATGCCGGGCATGTCGATGATCCTCGCCGGCACTCTCGACGATGCCGGCTGGGTCAAGCCGGGCATGGAGATCTTCTGCGCCAGCGCGCAGCCGTGGGTGTCGCTCGGCGGCGAGCGACAGCGCTTCCCGAAGATGCCGGGCTGAGTTTCAGCGGATCGCTTCGTAGAGCCGTTCGTCGTAGAGCGCGCCTTGCAGCGGCAGGAGCTTGCCGCGGAACGTGCGGGCGGGCTCCGTCGCGACATACTCGTTGAACGCGCCGCGAGCTTCCCAGGCTTCGACAAGAAACATGTGGTTCGGCCGGTTGCCCTGCTGCACCGCGTCGAAGATCAGATTGCCGTGATCCTTGCGCCCGGCGGCGACGAGGTCCTTGACGAGGCCGATCGCCTCGTCCTTGTAGGTCGGCACGACATCGACATGGGTCAGCACGTAGAGCGTGTGCCGTGCTGCGGTCGCGCTGTCGGGCGCTGCGCCGGCAACATCGAGCGCGACGCACGGCCGGATGTCGAACGGCGCGATGAGCCGCGACTGGAGGCTGGCGCTCAGCGTTTCGATCCCCTTTTGACCGGCGTCGAGCGCCGCCTTGTCCTGCCATGTCTCAACGATCGCAAAGCGGCCGGGCCGGCGGGCTTCGCGCAGCGCAATGACGCCTGCGTTGCCCGCTTCCTTGCGCGCCGCCGCCTCGAACCGGTGCAGCGCCCGCGCCACGCCGGCGGCCGCGGCCGGTGCGGTCTCGAAATAGGCGACGATGTACGTCGGGCCGCTTGGCGCCGGCGCAGGCATCGGCGCCTTTGCCGGAGCCTGCGCGAGCGCTGGCGAGGCCATCAGCAAAGCCGCTGTCAGCAACAACGATCGACCGGCGAACATCGCGTTTCCCCCTTCGGATGGTTTGCGCGCGATGCTGGCATAGAGGGCGCCGGCGTTCAACCGGCCCGTCCGGCTTAATCTGTGATTGCCGCTATTTGAAGTGCGGCATGACCTTTTCGCACAGCAGCCGCAAGGAGCGCATCATCAATTCCGCCGGGATCGCACTGCCGAAATTGAGTTCGGCCAGGATGCCGTCGATGCCGAGGTCCTGCTGCAGCCATTTCAGCTTGTCGGTGACGCGCTCGGGACCGCCGACGACGACCTTGTCGCGCAGCACGTCCTCGTAGGTGATCGTGCGGATCTCCTCGAGTTCGGCGCGGCGGCGGCGGTTCGGCGAGCCTTCGAGCCGCGTTGTCAGCGAGCGGTAGCCCGCCATGATGCTCGGTTCGCCCTCTTCGATCGCTTGTCGGTCGTTGTCGCCGATATGCATCGACAGGCGCAGGTAGACTTCGCCGCGCCCCGGATGCCCGGCCTCGTCATAGGCCTCGCGATAGGTCTTGATGTCCGGCGCGAGGCCCGACAACGACGCGCTGCGCACCGACACGAACAGCGGATAGCCGAGCTTCCCGAGCATCGGAAATGTGTCTTCGCTGGCGCCGGCGATCCGGATCGGCGGATGCGGCTTCTGGTAGGGGCGCGGCACCGCGCGGGCATTGTCGAAGCTGTGGAATTTGCCCTGGTAGGAGAACTGCTCCTCGGTCCACGCGAGTTTCAGGATTTCCAGCGTCTCGTAGAACCGGTCGCGGCTTTCCTCGTACGGCACGCCGTAGGCGCGGTAGCCGCGCGGGTTGCCGCTGCGCCCGGCGCCGAGGATGAGCCGGCCGCGGCTGATCTCGTCGACCGTGCCGGTCTCCTCGGCGAGGCGCAGCGGATGGGTCAAGGGCAGCACATGGACCGCGGTGCCGATCCTGAGGCGCTTGGTGCGCGCGGCGATCGCAGTGGCAACATTGAGCGGCGCTGACAGCACCGAGCGGGCGGCCTGTTGGTGGATCTCGGCGAGCCAGAACACATCGAGGCCCCAGCGCTCCGCCGCGTCCACCTGCTGAAACCCCTGTTCGAACGCGTCGGCGTCGCTCTGGCCGTCAACCTGCCGGTGAAACTCGTGATACCAGCCGAATTCGAACCCCATGGCGACCTCTCCCGTGCCGCGGCGCTGCGCCGGCGCGTCAGCCTAGGCCCGGCGCCCGGTATCGCGCAAATGCCGATCCCTGATCCGCACCATACCCGCACAGCATGGGACTCCACTGGTGCGGCTTGACGGCCCAGCAGCGGCGGGCCACCTTAGCTAAGTTAGCCCGGAGCCCCAAATGAGCGAAGTCGTCAATATGCACCAAGCGAAAACCTCGCTGTCCCGCCTGGTGGAGCGGGCGCTGGACGGCGAGGAGATCATTATTGCCCGCAACGGAGA
>DATJUL010000212.1:0-4370 GCA_035502295.1 Allostellaceae bacterium
ACCGGCAACGGAACAAAGCCGACCGCCTCCATGTATTTCGGCGCGTTGCCGCCTTGCGGGCTGATGCCCCATTCGAGGAAGGCGCGCACCGCCTTGGCGACTTCGGGCGGCGCCTTGGCGGTGTTGACGATCGCGTACTCGTAATTGATGATCGGATAGGATTCGGCGCCGGGCGCAAAGATCAGACTGATCCGCTCGTCCTTCGGCGTCTTCGCCGCGGTGGCCGCAACCGCGGCGCTGACCGTCTTGGGGTTGGCCAGCACAAAACGGCCGGCGCGGTTGCCCAACATTGCCTCGCCGAGTTTTGCTTCGGTGGTTGCCCGCTTGAGGCTGATGCCGATGTAAGCAATCGCGCCCGGGTTGCCTTTGCAGGCGTTGACCATGCCGGGGTTGCCGACGGCGCCGATGCCGCCCTGCACCGCCGGCCAGCTGATCGTCGTGCCGTAGCCGATGCTCTTCCATTCCGGCGCGCTGAATGTCAAATATTGCGTGAAAATGAATGTGTCACCGCTGCCGTCCGACCGGTGCACCGGAATGATCGCCAGATTCGGCAGCTTGACGCCCGGGTTGACCTTCTTCAGTTCCTCATCGTCCCAGTGCGTGATCTTGCCGCTGTAGATGCCGGCCAGCACCGGGCCGCTCAACTTCAGATGCTTGCCGTTCAGACCCGGCACATTGTAGTTGACCATCTGTGACGAGATCGCGAGCGGCACGTTGATCATGCCGGCGTCCATCCTCATCTGTGCGTTGCTCATATAGGCGTCGGAAGCACCGATCTGCGCGATGCCGGAGATTGCCTCCGAGATGCCGGTGCCGCTGCCGGTGCCCTGCGTCGTGATCTTCACGCCGGGATGCGTCTTCTGATAGTCGGGAACCCACAGGTTGAACAACGGGTAGAGCAACGTCGAACCGGTCTCGAGTATCTGGGCCTCATCCGCCGCCAGCGCGGCCCCGGTTTTGAGCATCGCAGCCAGCGCCAACGTCGCGCCCAATGCCTGCCGCCGGCTGAGCGCCGGGCCGCGGTTGAATTTCTCGCTCACAGCATCCTCCTGTTTCGTGTCAGCCCTTGGTGCGATTCGCCGCCATCGCCCGCCGTTCGCAGCACGAACGTGGACGCGCGGTCGCACGAATCGATGTTCCCCCGGCGCCGCTGAAAGCGCCCCTTGCGAGAGACACGCTGGTGGTTTCGAAGCGCCGCGTTCTGTTCTAGCCGCGCTTCGCTGCGCTTCGATGACGGTTCGGTTACGAATTCGTGACAGCGCCCGCGGCGCGCAGCCACACCGTAAAGGTCGAGCCCTGGCCGGGCGTGCTGGCGATGTCGAGGCGGCCGCGATGACGGTTGACGATGTGCTTGACGATCGCGAGGCCGAGGCCGGTGCCGCCCAATTCGCGCGAGCGCGCATTATCGACGCGGTAGAAGCGCTCGGTCAGCCGCGGCAGGTGCTCGGCCGCGATCCCCTCGCCGCAGTCGGCGACCGCGATGCCGACCTGCTGCGCGGCGCCGTTGCCGGCAATGGCCGCGCGCACGTCAACATCACTCTCGCGCCGGCCGTATTTGACCGCGTTGTCGAGCAGGTTCTGGAACACCTGCGCCAGTTCGTCGGCGTCGCCGATAACCTCGGGCAGACCGGCCGGCAGATCGCGCGCGATGCGGACGCCGCGCGCGCCGGCGCGCAACTCGAGGCTGCGCGCGACCGCCTCGATGACCGCCGGCAAGGCCACCCGCCCGGTCGGCGCGACATGCTCGTTGAGCTCAATGCGCGACAGCGACAAGAGATCGTCGACCAGCCGCGCCATGCGCCGCGCCTGCTCATCCATGATAGCGAGAAAGCGCGCGCGTGCCGCGGGATCGTCGCGCGCGGGTCCTTGCAATGTCTCGATAAAGCCGATCAGCGCGGCGAGCGGCGTCTTCAATTCGTGCCCGGCATTGGCCACGAAATCCCCGCGCAACTGCTCGCTGCGCTTCAATTCGGTCACGTCGTGCAGTGACAGGATCGCGGCGGCGCGGTCGAGCGCCGCGCCGTCGAGCCGCGCGAGGTGCGCGCGCAGCACCCGCTCGACCGGCACCGACACGCGGAATTCGACGCTGCGCTCCACCTCGCCCCCGAGGACCGCGTCGGCTGCCGCGAGCAGCGGCGGGTTGCGCAGCGCGCTCGCCAGATCGCGTGGCTCGCCGCCGGCGCCGATGAACTCCGCCGAGGCGGCGTTGGCGCTGACGATGCGGCGCTGCTGGTCGATCAGAATGAGCGGGTCCGGGGCGGCGGCGATGACACCCTCGGCGGCGGCAAGCCGGGCCGCGGCCGCCTGCGCATGTTCGCGCCAGGCGCGGTCGAGCCGCAGCACGGCCGGGCGTGCGGCCTCGGCCGCGGGGCTGAGCCAGCCGGCCTCGCCCTCCGCCGCACCGGGGCCGAGCGCGGCCGTCGCTTCCCACACTGCCGCGGCGATCCACCGGCTGGTCGCGACGATGATCCCGAGGATGACGGCAAGCAGCGCCGCCGCGGCAACAATCGCCGTCCGCACGCCGATCGCGCCGGTGGCGACCAGGTAGAGGCACAGAACCGCGCCCGGCAGCCACGGCAGGACGATACGCGTCGCAGTCCAGCCGATCCATTGCCGCCACATCGCGTGCCGAATGCTCCTGCGCAGCGCACGATTGCGCCGATTGACATCGCAAGACGCGCCACTATAGTGCGCGCCTCTCCGGGCGGGCGTGCCTGCCCGGAGGATCGAGCGTCGGCGCGGACCTGCCGCAGCTTGTGCCCCACCCGATATCGGTTTCCGTCATGTTCGCAGTGATCCGCACCGGCGGCAAGCAATACAAGGTGGCGCCCGACGACGTGATCGCCGTCGAGCGGCTCGACGGCGAGCCGGGCGCGACGATCGAGCTGGCCGACGTGCTGATGGTCGCCGATGGTGGCGCGGTGTCGATGGGCGCGCCGCTCGTTGCCGGCGCCTCGGTCAGCGCCGAACTCGTCGAGCACCGCCGCGCCGATAAGATCATCGTGTTCAAGAAAAAGCGCCGGCACAACTATCGTCGCAAAAACGGCCACCGGCAGCACCAGACCGTGCTGCGGATCACCGAGATCCGCACCGGGGGCTAAGGATGGGTCATCGCGAGCGAAGCGAAGCAATCCCGATATGGCGCGGTCGAGCGGGGATCGCTTCGTCGGTGCGCTCCTCGCAATGACAGTTTTTGGGTAGGCGCAGGAGGGGTTTGCGATGGCACACAAGAAGGCGGGCGGCTCCTCGCGCAACGGCCGCGACAGCGCCGGCCGCCGGCTCGGTGTCAAGAAATTCGGCGGCGAGATCGTCGTCCCGGGCAATGTCATCGTGCGCCAGCGCGGTACCAAATTTCATCCCGGCGAGCGCGTCGGCATCGGCCGCGACCACACGATCTTCGCGCTCGAGGAAGGACATGTGCAGTTCCGCACCCGGAGCGGCGGCCGCAAATACATCTCGGTCGTGCCGCGTCCGGCGCCGGCGGAAGCCGCCGAATAGCCGTTCCCCGCAGCGGTCGAGACGACCGGGGAGCGGGCCGCCGCTCGCTTTTGCCCCGCGCGACGCGCCATGAAATTTCTCGATCAGTGCAAGATCTACCTGAAAAGCGGCGACGGCGGCGCCGGCGCGCTGAGCTTCCGGCGCGAGAAGTTCATCGAGTTCGGCGGGCCGGATGGCGGCGACGGCGGCCGGGGCGGCGCCATCGTGGTGGTCGCGGCCGACAACCTCAACACGCTGATCGATTATCGCTACCGCCAGCATTTCCGCGCGCAGAATGGCCGCGGCGGCGCCGGCGCCGGCCGTACCGGTGCGGCCGGCCGCGATCTCGTGCTGCGCGTCCCGGTCGGCACGCAGGTTTTTGCCGACGACAAGGAAACCATGCTTGCCGACCTGGTATCGCCGGGCCAGCGGGTCGTGCTGCTGCGTGGCGGCGACGGCGGCTTTGGCAACGCCCATTACAAAAGCGCGACCAACCAGGCGCCGCGCCGCGCCAACCCGGGCTGGCCGGGACGCGAGATGTGGGTGTGGCTGCGCCTGAAGCTGATCGCCGATGCCGGCCTCGTCGGGCTGCCGAATGCCGGCAAATCGACGCTGCTCGCGCGCCTGTCGCAGGCAAGGCCGAAAATCGCCGACTATCCGTTCACGACGCTCAACCCGCAATTGGGCGTCGTGCGCCTCGACGAGGAAACCGAGTTCGTGCTCGCCGACCTGCCGGGCCTGATCGAAGGCGCCAGCGGCGGCGCCGGCCTCGGGACCCGGTTTTTGGGGCATGTCGAGCGCTGCGCCGTGATCCTGCATCTGATCGACGGCACCGAAGAGGATGTCGTCGGCGCCTATCGGACGATCCGCGATGAGCTCGCCGGCTACGGTCA
>DATJUL010000213.1:0-6336 GCA_035502295.1 Allostellaceae bacterium
CACATCGGTCTGCTGCTGCGAGGCATCGGTGCGTCCGGGCGAGAAGGGAACCTTTACGTCGTGACCGGCCTTTTTCGCAGCTTCCTCGACCGCCGCACTGCCGCCCAAAACGATCAGGTCAGCGAGCGAGACCTTCTTCCCGCCGGACAGCGACGCGTTGAAGTCCCGCTGGATCGCTGCGAGCGTCCGCAGCACTGTTGCCAGCTGAGCCGGCTGGTTGACATCCCAGTCTTTTTGCGGCGCGAGGCGAAGGCGCGCGCCGTTGGCGCCGCCGCGCTTGTCGGAGCCGCGGAAGGTCGATGCCGATGCCCAAGCTGTCGTGACGAGCTGAGAAACGGACAGGCCGGAGGCGAGGATTTTTGCCTTCAGCGCCGCGATGTCCTCCTCCCCGATCAGCGGATGATCGACCGCGGGGATCGGGTCCTGCCACGGCAGCTGTTCGTGCGGCACGAGCGGGCCGAGATAGCGCGCGATCGGACCCATGTCGCGGTGCGTCAGCTTGAACCACGCCCGGGCAAACGCATCGGCGAACTGATCCGGATGCTCGTAGAAGCGCCGCGAAATCTTTTCGTAGGCCGGATCGAAGCGCAGCGCGAGGTCGGTAACCAGCATCGTCGGCAGATGCCGCTTTGCCGGGTCGAAGGCGTCGGGGATCGTCGCGTCGGCGCCCTTTGCCTGAAACTGCCAGGCGCCGGCCGGGCTCTTGGTCAGTTCCCATTCGTGGCCAAACAGGTTTTCGAAGAAATGGTTGCTCCACTTGATCGGCGTCTGGCTCCAGGTGACCTCCGGCCCGCCGGTGATCGCATCAGGTCCCTTGCCGCTGCCGAACCGGCTCTTCCAGCCGAGGCCCTGCTGCTCGATCGGCGCGGCTTCCGGCTCCGGGCCGACCAGCGACGCGTCGCCGGCGCCGTGGGCCTTGCCGAAGGTGTGACCGCCGGCGATCAGCGCGACGGTTTCCTCGTCGTTCATCGCCATGCGGGCAAACGTTTCGCGGATATCGCGCGCGGCCGCGACCGGATCCGGCTTGCCGTTCGGCCCTTCCGGGTTGACGTAGATGAGGCCCATCTGCACCGCGGCGAGCGGGTTCTGCAGATCGCGATCGCCGGTGTAACGCTCGTCGGCCAGCCACTTGCCTTCGGGGCCCCAGTAGATGCTCTCGTCTGGCTCCCACACCTCCTCGCGCCCGCCACCAAAACCGAACGTCTTGAAGCCCATCGATTCGAGCGCGACGTTGCCGGCCAGGATCATCAGGTCGGCCCAGGAGATTTTTCGCCCGTATTTCTGCTTGATCGGCCACAACAGCCGGCGCGCCTTGTCGAGGCTCGCGTTGTCCGGCCAGCTGTTGACCGGCGCAAAGCGCTGCTGACCAGCGCCGGCGCCGCCGCGGCCGTCGCCGATGCGGTAGGTGCCGGCGAGGTGCCACGCCATGCGGATGAACAGCCCGCCGTAATGGCCAAAATCGGCCGGCCACCAATCCTGAGAATCGGTCATCACGGCATGCAGGTCGCGGACCACGGCATTGAGGTCGAGGCTGTTGAATTCCTCGGCGTAGTCGAACGTCTCGCCCAGCGGGTTGGAGAGCGCGGAGTGTTGGTGGAGACCGCGCAGGTCCAGCTGGTTGGGCCACCAGTGACGGTTCGTCGGGCCACGGCCCCCGCCTGCGAACGGGCACTTGCTGTCATCGGCCATCGTTGTTCTCCGATCGGGTTGCGCTTGTGCGGCAGCGCGCAGAAGATTAGAGCTGCTCTAAAGTGTGGCGCAGCGGCGTCGGTGTCAAGCCGGTTAGAGGCATTCTAACTTCGGGGAAGCGCGACGCGACGGCGCGAACAGCCTGGAGAACGCCCGGGCTGTGCGTTTACGCCCGCGGCACGACAAACGGCCGCAGAGCCGCGGCGAAATCCTCTTCCGACAAGCGATGCTCGATCAGCGCGATGACCCGATCGGCCCAGGAGACCGCATCGTCGAACGCGGTATCATAGCCGTTGGCGCGCAAAAACAACCGCATCGCACCAAAGGCTGTGCGCTTGTTGCCCTGCTCGAAGGCGTGCGCTCGCGCGATGCCGGCCAGCAGCAACACGGAAAGGGCAACGATGTCTTCTTCGCCGTAGGCAAAAGCATTGCGCGGTCGCGCCAGCGCGCTTTCGAGCAGCCCGATGTCGCGGACGAAATGGTTTTCTCCGGTCTCCGCCAATTCCAGCCGGTTATGCTCGATGACCGCTTCGATGGGGAGCCAGTTCGGCTCATTCGGCAAGGCGCGCTCTTATCTTCGGGTAGCGCGCGATGTGCTCGCGGCTCAAGGTCTCGTAATCGACCTTCCCCTTCAGCGGTTGGGCGCGCAGCAATTCAGTCGGCTCAGATCGCCGGGGCGCATTTTGCGGTTTGGAGTTCTTCTCGCGCGTCTCATGGGTGTCGGGCATAGAGAGCAACCTCGTTAATCCCGCCTATAATTGCGGCGTTTATCGCTGATCTCAAGATCGCGCATTGACGGAGACGCAAGATGACGACCTTCGAGATCCCGACCATTGCCACAGATCGCCTGCGTCTGCGAGCGTTTCAAGCCGGCGATCTCGACGCCTACGCGGCAATGCAGGCGAACCCCGAAGTGATGCGCTACCTCGTCACCGGCCGCACCGCCACGCGAGCCGAGGTCTGGCGCACAATGGCAACGTTCCTCGGCAGCTGGCCGCTGCGCGGCTACGGCATGTGGGCGTGCGAACGGATCGGCGACGGCGCCTTTGTCGGGAGCGTCGGCATCTTCCACCCGCTCGATTGGCCGGAACCGGAGATCGCCTATTCGCTCGACCGACCTTATTGGGGGCACGGTTTTGCGACCGAGGCGGCGATGGCGGCTCGTAACTGGTTGTTCGAGCATCTCCCGTTGTCGCACGCCGCGAGCTTTATTCGGCCGGAGAATCATGCCTCGAAACGCGTCGCCGGGCGACTCGGCGCGGTCTGCGAACGCATCTTCGACCTGCGCGGCGCCCCGTACGAGTATTGGGTGCACCATCGGCTCGACCGCCGCTCTTAAGCGAGATCACGCCTACTCCGCCGCTTCCTTCCTTGGCTGGCGGATGGTTTTGTCGCGCATCGTGACGAATTCCTCGGCCGCGCTCGGATGAATCCCGACGGTCTGGTCGAACATGCGCTTGGACGCGCCGCATTTGACCGCGACCGCGAGGCCCTGGATGATTTCCGGCGCGTCCGGCCCCAACATATGGCAGCCCAGCACCCGGTCGCTCTTGCCATCGACGACGAGCTTCATGAACGTGCGCTCGTCGCGCCCCGACAATGTATTTTTCATCGGCCGGAAGCGCGACGCGTAGATATCGACGTCGTCGCCGTATTGCCGGCGCGCCTGTTCCTCGGTGAGGCCGACCGTGCCGATCGGCGGGTTCGAGAACACCGCGGTCGGCACGTCGTTGTGGTCCATCTTGTAGGGATTGTTGTTGTAGAGGGTCTCGGCGATCGCGCGGCCCTCGGCGATCGCGACCGGCGTCAGGTTCAATCGGTCGGTCACGTCGCCGACCGCGTAGATGCTCGGCACCGTCGAGCGCTGCCATTCATCGACGACGACGGCGCCGCGCTCGTTCGTTTCGACCCCCACTTCGCGCAGGCCGAGGCCCTTCGTGTTGGGGCCGCGGCCGGTCGCGTACATGACGAGATCGGCCGAGATTTCCTGGCCGATCGTCGTGACCACGGAATAGCCTTCGCGCGGGTCCTTTTCGATGCGCGCGACAGTGGTGCGGGTGTGGATTTCGATGCCGCGGCCGCGCATCTCCTGCGCCAGGAACACGCGCAGATCGTCGTCGAAGCCGTGGAGCAGTTCCTCGCGCCGGATGATCTCGACGACCTCAGAGCCGAAGCCGCGGAAGATGCCGGCGAATTCGACCGCGATATAGCCGCCGCCGACGATGACGATCTTGCGCGGCAAAGACGGCAGATCGAGCGCCTCGTTCGAGGAGATCACGTGCGCGATGCCGGGGATGTCGGGAACGGTCGGGTGGCCGCCGGTCGCGACGAGGATCGTCTCGGCCGTGTAATGGCGCCCGGCGACCTCGACCGTGTGCGGATCGACGAGGATGCCGCGGCCCTCGACGATCTCGACGCCGCTGTTTTTCAGCATGCTGACATAGATGCCTTCGAGCCGGTCGAGTTCCTTGTTCTTCGCGGCGATCAGCGCCGGCCAGTCGAAGCGCGGCGGCGCGAGGCTCCAGCCGAAACCGGCGGCGTCCTCGAATGCGTCGGCAAACTGCGCGCCGTAGACGAGGAGCTTTTTCGGCACGCAGCCGCGCAAGACGCAGGTGCCGCCGATGCGGCTCTCCTCGACGATCGCGACGCGGGCGCCATGGCTGCCGGCGCGGCGCGAGGAGGCGACGCCGCCCGAGCCGGCGCCCAGCGTGATCATGTCGAAATCATAGCGCGCCATCGCGGGTCCACTCCCGATTTGCGAATTGCCAGGCTCTCTGGTTGTCACATCGGCGCGCCCGCCGCAAGCAGAGCGGTTTGGTCGGGTCGGGATCAGGCTGTGGCACGGCTGCGCAGATAGGCGAGCGGCCAGATCGCGCCGAGCGCCGCCTGGACGGCGAAGGCGGCGATCCAGGCCGCTTCGCTGCCGCCGCCGCCGGCCAGGCCGAGAACGAACCCGAACAGGATCGGCGTCACCGCCGAGGCGCCAAATCCCGACAAGGCCTGGATCGCAAGGAACGCGCCGCGCCGCTCGGGATCGCTCGCATCGACGAGGCCGGCGTTGATCGTCCCGGCATCGGCGGTCGCCGCCATGATGCACAGGATCGCGGCGAGGCCGGCGGCGATCGGCGACAGGCCGGCGGCCGCGGCGAACAACAGCCCGGCGCTCGCCGACACCGCCATCGTCGCGGAGACGACCGCGCGGCGGTCGCGCCGGGCCGCCAACTCATTGACCGCGATGATCAGCGGCGTGCCGCACAGGTTGCCGACCGTCGCGACCAGCGTCGCATATCCCGCCAGATCCGCCCGCCCGGCGCGGTCGGCCGCGAAGACGAGCAGCGCCACCATCCAGGCCCGGATGGCCGAGACCTCGCCGTTGTGCAGCCCGTAGGCGCAGACATAGACGAGCGCCCGGCGGTTGCGCAGGATCGGCGCCAATGCCGGCAGCCAACGCGACCCCGGCAGCGCGGCGCGCGGCAGCGGCGGCAGCACGGCACCGGCGATTATCGCCGCGGCGAGCGGTCCCGCGGCCAGCAGCGCCAACCCGAGGCGCCAGCCGAACAGGTCGGCAAGAAGGCCCGACAGCGCATAGGACAGGCTGACGCCGACGGTGAAGGTCGAGGTATAGACCGCGACGGAGCGCCTCTGCCTGTCCGCCGGCACCGCGTCGGCCAGCGCCCGCATCCCCGGCATGTGGGCGCCGCCGAACGCCGCGCCTTGCAGAAAGCGCCACAATGCAGCGCTCACCGCGCCCTGTGCCAGCAGCGCGAAGCCGAGCGCCGCCGCCGCCCCGAACAGCAGCGAGACGACGTAAATGCGCCGCGGATCGAGCCGGTCGGTCAGCGCGGTCAACACCGGAACCGCGACGATGTAGCCGGCGAAGTAGATGCCGCTGATGACGCCGGCTTCGCCGCTCGACAGGTGCCACAGATGCTGAAACTGCGGCAGCAGCGCCGGGAACGAAATGATCCCGGCCATGCCGAGGGCCTGGCCGACAAAGACCGCGGCGATCATGCCGCCGGCCGGCAGGGGGCGAACCCGGATCATTCACGCGCCGCGGCCGCCGTGAAACCCATCATTGCCCGCCCCATCGTGGTCGCGCGTCATCCGCCGGTTTTCTCATAGGACGCTCCAGTCTTCCCATACTGGTCGCGGGATCGGCAATGGCGGTTGCCAGCGGATCGGGGCATCCGCAGGTGTCTTGCAGCTTCCCTCCGATCGTGCTTTAACGAGATCGCTTCGGGGGAGCACACCGTGTCGTCAGGAGAGCAGGCGGAGCATTCTCCGCGCGTTCAGGACGAGAGGGATGATCTCCGCGTCGATCGTAAAGACGGCGCGATAGAGTTCTGTTTTCAGCTGCTGTCCTCGGGACGACGATTAGACGAGATCCTCGCCGAACTTGGGTCGATACCTACTGCAGCGGGCGGCGAAAACGCCCATTCTGACAGATCCGGCGATGCGATTGCGGTTTCCGTGGGTCCGAGCCTGACGGAATTACTGATTAAACGAGCCAAAGCCAACCTTCCTCTCCCCGCGCATGACGGCGCGACCGGGCGGCCGAGCCTCGCCGACGCGGCGGCGGCCGATCGCGCGCCCGCCGCACACCGCACATCCGATGGTCGCCTGCCCGTCGTGCACCCGGAGATTACG
>DATJUL010000214.1:0-4581 GCA_035502295.1 Allostellaceae bacterium
CTCGGCCGCTCCGACGTCGATCGACACGGTGTGGCCGTTGGCAATTGAGCTATGGACGATCGCGGCGTGCGCGGCGCCCCTGACGGGGATGTCTGCCGTATATCGCGCCCCACCCGTCACCTTGAGCCGGCCATCCGCGCGCGAAATCGGTTGTCCGACTGCGTTCATGCGCGTTCTCCCGCAGCTTGCAGCGCCCGCAAGGCGACGCGACGCGCCAGTTCGACCTTGAAACCGTTATGGGCGAGCGGACGCGCCTCGGCGAAGGATCGGGCTATCGCCGAGTTGAGTGCGTCGGTGTCGTCGAGCGAGACGCCGCGCAGCGCTGCCTCCGCCGCCGAGAGGCGCCACGGCTTGTGCGCAACCCCGCCCAAGGCGAGCCGCGCTGAGTGGATGCGCCTGTCATCCAGCGCCACCGCGGCGGCCGCCGAAACGAGCGCGAATTCGTAGGATTGCCGGTCGCGCAGCTTGAAATAATGCGAGCCGCGCCCCTCAGGGCTTGCGGGAACCTCGATCGCGACAATCAGGTCGCCGCGCCGCAGCGCGTTGTCCCGCTCCGGCGTGCTGTCGGGGAGGTGCTGAAAATCCGCGAACGCGATCACGCGTTCTCCGGTCGTCCCGTGCACGATGACATTAGCGTCCAGGACCGCCAACGCCACCGCCAGATCGGAGGGGTTGGTCGCGGTGCACGTGTCGGACCAACCGAAGATCGCGTGGTTGCGGTTGAGGCCGTAACGAGCCGCGCAGCCCGAACCCGGCCGGCGCTTGTTGCAGCGGGCCTCGTCCTCGTCACGGAAATAGGCGCAACGCGTGCGCTGCACGATGTTGCCGCCGATCGAGGCCATGTTGCGCAGCTGGCCGGAGGCCGAAGCCAGCAGCGCTTCGGCGATGACCGGAAAACGCCGGCGTACCTCGGGATCCGCTGCCACCTCATTCATTCGGGCCAAGGCGCCGATGCGCAGGCCGCCATCGGACAGCGCCTCGATCCGTGCCATGTCCGGGAGGTCGTTGATGTCGAGCAGACGTTCGGGTAGTGCGGCGCGGTCCTTGATCAACCCGAGGAGGTCGGTGCCGCCGGCGATGAAGGCGAGCAGCGGGTCGCGGGCATGGGCCGCGATTGCCGTGGCTGGATCGTCCGCCCGCGAAAGAGCGAAAGGATGCATGGTTCAGCTCCTGCGGGCCGCATCGGCGACGGCATCGACGATGTTGGGGTAGCAGGCGCAGCGGCACAGATTGCCGCTCAACCGCTCGCGGATCTCCGTCTTGGACAGGTCGGCGAACACGAAGGGTCGCCGCGGATCGACTGTCGCGGCGCTCGGCCAGCCGGCCTTCGCCTCCTCGATCATGGCGACCGCTGACATGATCTGCCCGGACGTGCAGAACCCGCATTGGAAGCCGTCATGCTCGATGAACGCGGCCTGGACCGGATGCAGTTCGCCGTTCCGCTCCAGCCCCTCGATCGTGGTGATCCGCTTGCCTTCCTGCATCATCGCCAAGCTCATGCAGGACAGGATGCGGCGACCCTCGACATGCACGGTGCAGGCGCCGCACTCGCCGCGGTCGCACGCCTTCTTGGTGCCGGTCAGCCCCAGCGCGTCGCGCAGGGCGTCGAGCAACGTCGTTCGCGGCTCCGCCTCGATCGCGCGCAGCTGACCGTTGACAGTCAGGCGCACGGGCCGGCGCGCGATGCTTTCCCTCGTCTCGCTCATTTTCGATCCCCTCAGCTGGGTGATACGTTTGACAGCAGCATTCCGAGGCCGCTGGTACGGCAAGCCGGCAAGCATCGCGGTCTGCATCGCGGCCACGACCTCGCCTAGTCCCGCCGGCGGCCTGGATCGATTTGCACAGTGGCGGTCATCCCGGCCGCCAGCACAACACCCCGGGGGACGGAATCGATGCGAATGCGCACGGGGATGCGCTGGGCGAGGCGCACCCAGGTAAAGATCGGGTTGACGGCGGCGAGACCTTGCCCGTCGGGTTGCGCGTTGGCGACGTTGATGCCGCGGGCGATGCTGCCGACATGGCCGCGAAGGAGCTGGGGGTAGCCCATCAGTTTGATCTCGGCAGGGTCTCCGACCTGGATCTGGTCGAGACTGGTCTCCTCGAAATAGCCGTCGACCCAGAACGAGTCCGCATCGACGAGCGAGACCTCGTTCTGCCCGACATTGGCGTAGTCGCCGACCTGCGCCAACAAATTGGTGACATAGCCATTCACCGGGGAGCGGATCTCGGTGCGCTCGAGGTTGGTCCGCGCCTGGTCCAGATTGGCCAGCGCCTGCTTGTATTGAGCCTCGGTGACGACTGCGCTGCTGTGATAGGTTTGTTTTTCTTCGGTTGTAACCGCGAGACTGGTCAGCTCTTCCCGCCGCTTTGCCTCCCTCTCGGCGTTTTGCATATTGGCCTCAGTCTGCTGCACCGCCGCCTGGGCGAGGCTGACAGCGATTTTGTAGTTGGTCGGATCGATGACCATCAGCAGGTCGCCCTTGTGCACAAACTCATTGTCGGCGACCGGGAGCTCGACGATCTGGCCAGCGACTTGTGGCGCCATCGTGACCACATAAGCCCGCACCGTGCCATCGCGCGTCCACGGTGCCTCCATATAGGCGTCCCCCATTGCCCAAGAGAGCACACTGGCGACCGCCATCACCGCCAAGGTGACCAGTAGCGGAAAAATCCGTAACCGGCGCCTGGGCGCGGCCGGCAGCCGCACTGCTGGCGGCTCGCCTGACCGGATCGTTGCGGAACCCTCCGTCGCCCTCTCGCGTCTCGATTTCGTCTCGATGTCGGACATCGCTGCTTCAGCGCGCGGCGATGGCGAGTACCATCGTCGACAACACGATCATGTAAACGGCGAACACGAACGCGGCCGGATGCCAGACATAGCGTAACAAACCAAACCGAGCGGCAAACCGCCGCAGCACGATCGTTGCTGCCCAGGCCGCAACCATCATCACCGAGATCGGCGAGACGTAGACACCGAACAGGTTGATCTCGGTGAACCTCACGCCGGCGCTCCTGCGTCAAAATAAGAGGAATGTTGGGTCAGCGACTCGGAGATTGCGAGGATCAGGCTGCGCCCTCGAAGCGCGGCGGCGCCGGGGCGAGAGGCAAGCATCTCGTCGAGATCGGCAAGCTTTGCGGTCGCCATCGCGCTCTCGCCGTGCGCAACTGCCTTGAGCGCCGCCTCAAGTTGGGGTTCGAGATCCCTGCGGGAAATGCGGCGCAGCTCGATGATCTCGGTCCCCACGAACAGGGCGGCCAACAGTTGCGCGCGCTGCAATGGCTCGGCTTCGTCCGGCAAAACCGAGAGACGACCAAACACCGTTCCCTCCCAGTCGTCCGGCCTCCGCGGGATCGGGCCTGTCGCGAGCCGGCGCAGATCGCGCAACGTTAATCTCAACAACCGGTGCGTGCGAAAAGCGGGCGACAACGGGGGCAGCAAGCGGAATGAAAATGTTGCAGCGCCCAAACCAATGACGATCGCCGAGGCGGCATTATAAAATTGTTGGGTATCATAGCTTTCCTGGTTGGCCGGCCCGAGCAGCGGCACGAAATATGCCGCCATCGCGGTAAACATTGCCGTCTGCCATGGCTGGGCCATCCCGGCACCGGCGGGAACCAGGACGAGGCCTATCGCGAGGCCGAAGGCGGCAAACGTCGCTAAATTCGGCAGCACCGCAAAGGCGACGATCGCCGCCAGAGCGGCGGTGAGGCACGTTCCCACCATAAAGCCCACGGCTGTAGCGTAAGCTTGGTCGGCCCGCGACGCGAACAGGATGACACCGATCGTGGCCCAGGTGACGGCCTGTGCGCCGTTCGGCCATCCGGTACCGATCCAGAAAAGCTCGGCGGCGCCGATCACGACGAGTGCGCGCCCGCCAGCGACCAGAGCCGGAAGCAAATCGGGGATGCGGAGATGGCGGCCGCCGTGACTGCGAGCAACCGGACGAGCAGGATCGTCGACGAGCAGCGCCAACCCGTCGAGTGTCCGCGACACGCCGGCCAGCATCTCGGCGGTCTGATCGGCGAGCAGGCGCAAGGATGGAGTGGCGGTCGGCAAAGCGAGCAGCCTGCGGACTGCCGCATCGCAGAACCGTTTCAGACCAGCGGGGTCGGAAACCCAACGAGACGGGTCCATTGGGCCTTTGGATTGAGGGTCGTGGTGCTCCGGCGCGGATCGCAACTCTTCCGGCACTTCTCGAAGAACAACTTGCGCTTCCTGCCGCGCCCGGTCTGGGGTGAGGCTCGGCAGGTGTGCGGCGACCGAGCGCCAGCTCGCCAAAGCCGCCAGCAAACCATCGACGGCGGTCTGCAACACCGTCGAGTAATAGCGCAGGTACGAGGACTCTCCGACGGCCTCGTCGATCGCCGGGTCGAGTGCGATGACCCGGCGCGCCAACTCCCGCCGCACCGGCTGGGTGTCGTCGAGACCGGCTCCGGCCACCGTCAGCGTGCCGGCATACCGGCGGGTGATCTCGGACGAGATGGCCACAACTTGTGCAGCGAGCCGGCGTCGTGCGCCACCGAAATCGGTCAGGGCAAGAACGATGCCGGCGCACACGATGCCGATGGATATCTCGCTGG
>DATJUL010000215.1:0-7986 GCA_035502295.1 Allostellaceae bacterium
CGATGAGGCGGATCGGCATCGATGTCGGCGGCACCAATACCGACGCGGTGCTGGTCGAGGAGGGAAGCGTCGCGCATGCGGTCAAGACGCCGACGACGCCGGATGTGACCGCCGGCATCGTCGCGGCGCTCGCTCTGCTCGCCCGCGATCCCGCCGTCATGGACGGCGCGATCGACGCGGTCGCGATCGGCACGACGCATTTCGTCAACGCCGTCGTGCAGCGGCGCGATTTGACAACGGTTGCGGCGGTGCGCATCGGCCTGCCGACTGGCGCCTCGTTGCCGCCGTTCTGCGATTGGCCGGATGATCTCTCGCAGCTCGTCGAGGGCCCGGTTTTCATGCTCGAGGGCGGGCACGATTACGACGGCCGCGAGATCATGCCGTTCGACGAAGCGGGCATGCGCGCGGCGGCGCGGCAGATCCGCAAGAGCGGCCTCACCGCGGTCGCGATCGCGTCGGTGTTCTCGCCGCTCGATCCCTCCCATGAGGAACGGGCGCGCGATATCCTGCGCGAGGAATGCCCGGCGGCCGCGATCACGCTGTCGCGCGATCTCGGGCGCATCGGCCTGTTGGAGCGCGAAAACGCGGCGCTTCTCAACGCCGCGCTCGCCGATCTGGCGCGCCGGACGATCGCCGGCTTCCGCGACGCCATCGCCGCGAGCGGCATCGCCGCGCCGCTCTATTTGACGCAGAACGACGGCACGGTCATGTCGGCCGAGGCGGCGATGGCACTGCCGGTCATGAGCTTTGCCTCGGGCGCGACGAATTCGATGCGCGGGGCGGCATTCCTGTCCGGCCTCGCCGACGCGATGGTCATCGATGTCGGCGGCACGTCGACCGATGTTGGCGAATTGCGCCGCTTCTTTCCGCGCGAAGCCAATTCCGTCGTCGCAATCGGCGAGGTGCGCACGCTGTTCCGCATGCCGGATTTGTTGTCGATCGGGCTCGGCGGCGGCAGCATCGTGCAGCGCAAACCGCTGCGGGTCGGCCCGGACAGCGTCGGTTATCGGCTGACCGACGAGGCGCTGGTGTTTGGCGGCTCGACGTTGACCGCGACCGACGCGGCGGTCGCGGCCGGTCTTGTCGCGATCGGCGACCGGACAAAGGCGGCGGACGTGCCGCGCGCATTGGCGCAGGCCGTGCTCGATGAGGCGCGCATCAGGATCGAGGATGCGATCGACCGCATGAAGACCGCGTCCGGCGATGTGCGGCTGATCGCGGTCGGCGGCGGCGCGTTCCTGGTGCCCGAGCGCCTCGCCGGCGTCTCTGAGGTGGTCCGCGTCGCGCACGGCGACTGCGCCAACGCGGTCGGCGCGGCGATCGCGCAAGTCAGCGGCGAGACCGACCAGGTCTATCGCGACCTGCCGCGCAACGAGGCGATCGCCGCCGCCGAGGCGCAGGCCCGCGAACGCGCCGTTGCCGCCGGCGCCGATCCCGCCAGCCTCGTCACGGTCGATGTCGAGGACATGCCGCTCGCCTATCTGCCGGGCAACGCGCTCAGGGTCCGGGTCCGCGTTGCCGGCGACATGCACGGCCCAATATCACGGAACCGGCGAGACCCGCTGTAAGAGCTGTCCGAGCTGGATTGTATCGATCTGGCCGTCCCAGTCGGCAACGAGGGCGGCTTCGTTCAGCGATATCCACTGGAACACCGCGCGCTCGTCGTCGGGCGAGAGCCACCCGGCAGTGATCCGCGGCGCTGGCCGGACGGCGACGACCGCCGTGTTTGCCGGGTTCATCTGGTTGCCGTGGGTCATATGAACCTTTACCCGCACGTCGTGACGCGCATTCCCGCGCGGGCTGACCCATACGGTCATCGGCAGCCCGGTGGTTGCCGGGAACAGGTTCGCCATCTCGAACAGGTCTTCGGTTTCGCTCTCGGCTTGGCGCGGCATGCGGCCTCACAAATCCAGTTCCAACAGATCGCCGGCGGCGCGGGAGCAGCAGATCAGGAGATGCGTGCGGCGCGCGACCTCGCCGAGGATCGGGTCGCGGTGATCGACCTCGCCCGCGACATAGCGCGTCAGGCAGGCGCCGCAATAGCCGAGTTCGCACGACGAGCGCGTCTCGACGCCGGCGCGGCGCAAGACGTCGAGGATCGTCTCGCCCGGCGGCACCGCGTATTCGCCGCCGCTCTTCGCCAGACGCACGCGGAACGGGCGGTCGTCGTCGAGCTTTGCCGGCGGCGCCGCGCTGGGCCCGGCGAAATATTCGCAATGGACGGTGCCGCTGGGCCAACGCGCTGAGGCCGCTGCCGCCGCTGCCATCATGCCGGAAGGGCCGCAATAATAAAGATGCGCGCCGGGCTGCCTCTCGCGCAGCAGGGCGGCGATGTCGAGACCCTGTTCCGGGTTGCCGCCATCGTAATGGAAGAAGACGCGGCCCAGCGCGGCGAGCAAATCCAATTCTTCGCGAAAGGCGGTGTGCTCGGGCGACCGGGTGCAGTAATGCAGCGTGAAATCGGCCTGGCGCCGCTTCAACTCGGCGACCATCGCCATGATTGGCGTGATGCCGATGCCGCCGGCCAAGAGCAGGTGCCGTTCGGCGTCGTCGGCCAGCGGAAAATGGTTGCGCGGCAGCGACACCTCGACGAGGTCGCCGACCCGCGTCGCGTCATGCAGATAGCGCGATCCCTTGCCCTGCTGCTCGCGCAGGACGGCGATGCAATAGCGCCGCCGCTCCGCCGGGTCGTTCCACAGGGAATAGTCGCGCCAGAAATGGCTGAGCCGCACGCCGACATGGGCGCCGGCGGAAAACCGCGGCAGATCGCGGCCGCCCGGATCGACCAGCTCGTAGCCGTTGATGCCTTCCGCGAGGTGGATGATCGAACGCACGCGCAGCCGCATGGCTTCCTCACATCCCCGCCGGCTTCGTGACCTGGAAGCTCTGCCGCTCTTCGATGCGGCGCAGCCACGCGCCGAGGCCCGGCTGCTCGGCCAGCAGCGGCGCACCCTCCGGGGTCCGGCTGAGGTAATACAGCAGCGGCGCCGCCATCAAATCGGCGAGGCTGATCCGCGCCCCGGCGAGGAATTGCTGCTCGCCCATGAGCCGCGCGAGTTCGGCCAGCACAAGGCGGGCGCGCGGCACGGCAGCGGCGATGGCCGCCTCGTCCACCGCCAGGCCGAGGCGCGGCGCGACGAGGCGGTTGAACCCGATGCCGGCGGCGATTGCCGACCAGCCATAGGCATCGACGATGCCGATGATCTGGTTCATGCGCGAGAATTCGTGAACATCGATCGACTGCAACGGGAAGCCGGCGAACCGTTCGTCGACGTAACGCACGATCGCCTGCGTCTCGTAAAGATCGAAGCCGTCATGCTCGAACGCGGGCACCCGGCCGAACGGATGGCGCGAGCGGTGCGGCTCCGCGCGAAACTCCTCCCGGCTCACCGGCACGAGTTCGTGCACCACGCCCTTCTCGGCGAGCGCCAGCCGCGTGCTCCATACATAGGGGCTCATTGCCGGGCCATAGACGATCGGCCGCGCCATCGCCGCTCCCTCGGTGTCGCCTCATCCACGCACACATTGCGTCGTCGGCGCACCGGCCGCAACGGCGGAGTGATCATATCGCCGCGCACAGTTTAGCGCGGTTGCAGGCTGCGCGCCCGAGGGCTAAGACCCGTGCGGGCCCCTGGATATCGTGGAGGAACGCCGTGGCGCGCGGAGACGACCAGCACAGAAACCCGCAATCCAACATCGAGATCGCCCAGGAAGCGGTGATGCGGCCGATCGGTGAGGTCGCCTCCGGGAAGCTCGACATCCCGGATGCGGCGATATCGCTCTACGGCAAGTACAAGGCAAAGATCGGTCTCGACTATATCGCCTCGCTGAAGGATCGGCCGAACGGCAAGTTGATTTTGGTTACCGCGATCACCCCAACCCCGGCCGGCGAGGGCAAGACGACGACGACGGTCGGCCTCGGCGACGCGCTCAACCATATCGGCAAGCGGGCGATGATCTGTCTGCGCGAAGCCAGCCTCGGGCCGTGCTTCGGCGTCAAGGGCGGCGCCGCCGGCGGCGGTTACGCCCAGGCCGTGCCGATGGAAGACATCAACCTGCATTTCACCGGCGACCTGCACGCGATCGGCGCGGCCAACAACTTGCTCGCCGCGATGGTCGACAATCACATCTATTGGGGCAGCGAGCCGGTCATCGACCCGCGCCGCGTGACCTGGCGCCGCTGCATCGACATGAACGAGCGTGCGCTGCGCTCGATCGTCAACTCATTGGGCGGTGTCGCCAACGGCTTCCCGCGCGAGGACGGGTTCGACATCACCGCGGCTTCACAGATCATGGCGACGTTTTGCCTGGCGACCGACTTGAAGGATTTGCGGCGCCGCCTCGCCAACATCGTCGTCGGCCAGACCCGTGCCCGCAAGCCGGTGACTGCCGGCGAGATCAACGCCGCCGGCGCGATGGCCGTATTGCTGAAGGACGCGCTGGCACCGAATCTGGTGCAGACGATCGAAAACAACCCGGTCTTCATTCACGGCGGGCCGTTCGCCAATATCGCGCACGGCTGCAATTCGGTCGTCGCCACCGCGTCGGCGCTGAAACTGGCCGACTACGTGGTGACGGAAGCCGGCTTCGGGGCCGATCTCGGGGCCGAGAAGTTTCTCGACATCAAATGCCGGCAGACCGGGCTGCGGCCCGACGCGGCGGTCGTCGTCGCCAGCATGCGGGCGCTGAAATGGCACGGCGGCGCGGCGCGCGACGCGCTGCGCGAGGAGAATGTCGCGGCGGTCGAAAAAGGCTTTTCCAACCTGCGGCGCCACCTCGCCAACCTGCGCGGCTTCGGGTTGCCGGTCGTCGTCTCGCTGAACCGCATGACCGCCGACACGCCGGCGGAAATGAAATGCTTCCTCGACTCGTGCGCCGCCGAGGGCGTCCGCGCGGTCGTCTCCGACCACTGGGCGAGCGGTGGCGCCGGTGCGGTCGAACTGGCACGCAACGTGGTCGAAATGGCCGACAGCGGCAGCGCGAAATTCCACTTCCTCTACCCCGACGACATGCCGCTCCTCGACAAGGTGCGCACGATCGCGCAGCACATCTATGGCGCCAAGGATATCGAAGCGCCGCAATCGGTGCGCGAGCAATTGAAGCAGTTCGAGGAGCAGGGCTGCGGCCGCTTCCCCGTTTGCGTCGCCAAGACGCAGTACAGCTTCTCAACCGACCCCGCGGCGCGCGGCGCGCCGAGCGACCACATCGTCGGCGTCCGCGAGGCACGGCTGTCGGCCGGCGCCGAGTTTGTCGTCGCGGTGTGCGGCGAGATCATGACAATGCCCGGCCTGCCGCGCGTGCCGGCCGCCAACACGATCGAGTTGACCGAGGACGGCCGCGTCACCGGCCTGTTCTGAGCGCCGGTGCAGGAGGCGGTTGGATGAACCTCGACGGGAATGCCGGGTTGGCCTATCCGCGAAAGATGGTCGAACAGATCATCATCGGATTGTCGAACCCGATGAACCGGCAGTTGATCAAGCTCGTGGCGTTTGAGTTTTCGGACGAAACCCGCCAACATTTCCGGCGCGAACTGCGGACGTGGCTTCGCGATATCCAGACGTTCCGCTTCAAGCCTGACAACCGGCGAGGATCGTCCAAGTTTTATTTCGATCTTCTTTACGATTACCCGTTCGGAGGAGTCGAAGTACAAAACATGCGAATTCTGATGGATGCTGTATTGGATGATTATCCGAATGCGAAAACGACCAAATCGACCGAGGAGATGGTCGATTGGCTGCGGCAGTTTCACACCGAACTGGCAGCGCGGTTGCACCGGGGCGAGGATGTGCTCGACCTGATCCCGGAATAAGGGGCGGCGTGGACCCCGAAGCTGTCAAGCGCTGGCGGCGCGGCGAGCGCGAGCGGCTTGTTGCTTGGCGCCAGGCGGCGCCGGCGGCCGACAGGCGGCGCTGGAGCGAGCGCATCGAGGCGGCATTGCGCGTCGCGATCGGCGAGCGGCCGGGCGCGCTCGGCGTCTATTGGCCGTTTCGCGCCGAGTTCGATCCGCGCGGCTTGATCGATTGGGCGGTCGCCGCCGGGCGCACCGTCGCATTGCCGGTTGTCATCGACAAAGCGGGGCCGCTCGAATACCGCGCGTGGCGGCCGGGCGAGCCGCTCGTCGACGGCGTGTGGCGCATCCCGGTGCCGGAACGGCGCGAGATCGTCGCGCCGACGGTTGTGCTGGCGCCGCTCGTCGGCTTCGATCGCGCGGGTTTCCGGCTGGGATATGGCGGCGGTTATTTCGACCGCACGCTGGCGACGCTGCAACCGCGGCCGCTCGCGATCGGGGTCGGCTTCGCCGCGCAGGAACTCGCGACAGTCTACCCGCAGCCGTTCGACGTGGCGATGGACCTCATCGTGACGGAGGCTGGGACGCGCCGCTGCACGTGATGCCGGCAGCGTGTGTCAGACGCTCGTCTCGCGGGCGGCACGGCCGCCGCCGCGCGGTCGGCCACGCCGCCGCGGCGCCCCATCGCCGGCTGCCTGGAGCGGTGGCGCCGCGGCAACCGCTCGACTGCCGCGACCCAGACCGAGCTCCTTGGCGAGGGTCGAGCGCTGGGCGGAATAGGTCGGCGCGGTCAGCGGATGATCGGGCGGCAGGTTCCAGCGCTTCAGATATTGTTCGCCGCCGAGGCCGTGGCGCGTCGTCAAATGGCGCCGCAGCATCTTGCCCTTCCAGCCGCATTCGAGACACACGACCGCATCCCGCTGCACCGATCGGCGCACCGGCACCGCCGGCGTCGGCGCACCCTGCGGCGGCGCGGCCGGCACGCCGAGAGTATCGAGCGCGCGACTTACCGAGTCGATCAATTGGGCGATCTGTTCGGGCGCGACGCTGTGATGCGACACGTAGCTGGCGATGATCTTGGTGACATGGTGGGGATAGGCCCCCCGCTCTTTTGCGTCACCAGCCATTTCGAACCCCCCTTGCTCAGAACAATCAAATCTAACACCCATCCGGCCGCAATAAAAGCGGCGATCGCGTTACCGCTCCTCCCGCAATTATTCGTCCGCCGCCGCCGGCGGCAAATCACGACACCGCTTGTTCCCGCAGGGGGCAGTTCCGGGGGCGACAGTCGAGCTGTCGCCGTGGCCCGTCAGCGGCATCCGACAGGCCGAACCGCAGGGTAAAACCGCGCCTAGACCCGGCCGCCGAGGGCGCGGCAGCGTAAGAGGTGGTCGGCCAGGACGCACGCCATCATCGCTTCGCCGACCGGCACGGCGCGGATGCCGACGCACGGGTCGTGGCGGCCCTTGGTCTCGATCTCGACCTCGTTGCCCTCGCTGTCCACGGTGCGCATCGGGTGCAGGATCGAACTGGTCGGCTTGACGGCAAAGCGGCAGACGATGTCCTGCCCGGTGGAGATGCCGCCCAGGATGCCGCCCGCGTTGTTCGACAGAAACCTGACCTCGCCGTCCTGCATGCGCATCTCGTCGCCGTTCTGTTCGCCCGACAACACGACCGCGCCGAACCCGGCGCCGATCTCGACCCCCTTGACGGCGTTGATCGTCATCATCGCGCGCGCGAGATCGCCGTCGAGCTTGTCGTAAACCGGGTCGCCGAGCCCGGCCGGCGCGCCCGCGGCGACGATCTCGATGACCGCGCCGGCCGACGAGCCGGCCTTGCGCACGCCATCGAGATATTCGGCCCAGCACGCCGCCATCGCGCGGTCGGGGCACCAGAACGGGTTGTCCAGAGCGGCATTCCAATCCCATTGCGCGCGGTCGACCCGATGCGGCCCGATCTGCACCAAGGCGCCGCGGATCACGATGCCCGGTCCGAGGATTTTGCGCGCGACGGCGCCGGCGGCGACGCGGGAGGCGGTTTCGCGGGCCGAGGCGCGGCCGCCGCCGCGATAGTCGCGGATGCCGTATTTCTTCCAGTACGTGTAGTCGGCGTGGCCCGGCCGGAAGCGGTCGGCAATGTTGCTATAGTCCTTCGAGCGCTGATCGACGTTTTCGATCAACAGCGCGATCGGCGTGCCG
>DATJUL010000216.1:0-3611 GCA_035502295.1 Allostellaceae bacterium
ATCCGCCAAGTGCAGCAGCGTCCGGCGCATGACCGACTCGACAAAAAACACATGGCTCATGCCGGTCCCGGCCAAGGCGCGCGCCAGCCATTCCGCGCCGTTCATCGTTCCGCCATCGCTCATCTCGCCTCCTCCCGCGGCGTCGGTCGATGCCTCGCCGCGATCTCTGTCGCATCCGGCCGGCCGCGCCCGCCGCTTGACGCTCGGACCGCCGGCAGCCTACACAGCAGAGGGTGGGTTTGTCGCGTTGCGACAGCAAGGGAGGACCGCAAATGGCACGCATCAAGCATATCGCGCTGGTGACCGACGATCCGGCGAAGACCGCGGAATTCTACAAAGAGCATTTCGGATTGACCGAACTCTACCGCCGCCCGTCGAGCACCGGCGAGAACGGCGTGTGGCTCAGCGACGGCTACATCTATTTTGCGATCCTGAAATACGGCGACGAGGGCACGCCAAAGCTCGGGCCCGGGCAATCATCGGACCTGCGCGGCATCCATCACATCGGCTTCCAGGTCGACGATGTCGTCGCCAAGGAGGCGGAGCTGAAGGCCGCCGGCGTCAAACCGGTGCCGATGTCGCCGCGCGAGATGCGCGAACACATCCCCGGCGCGCCGCCGAGCGATTCGGTCAACCTGAAATATCTCGGCCCCGACGAGGTGCACTTCGATGTGCGCCAGCGCGGCTGGGACGAGTCGATCGAACTCGGCATGGACCGCTACGACCTCGTGCCGGCCAAATAGCAGCGGAATAGCCTGAAGCGGCACGCGGGGCCGGAGGGTTACGCTCTTCCGGCTCCGCCATAGCAATAGCGGCGTGGCCACTGTCTGGCCGGGCAATGCCGAGGCCGGGCAGAATGTGTTGCCCGCCTTCCGTCGTGGCCCGATCGGCTGTGCCAATGCACGCCGGTCCCGGTGGCTGCGCGTCGGCAATATCAAGAATGAGCACCTCCGGTCTGCTGGAACCGGCGGCGACCGTGTCCCCGCCCGGGTAAAGCTGACGCGGAGAAATCCGGAGTGAGGATGGGCGAGCGGCGGACCGCAAGCGGCGGCTGGACGATCGTCGCACTATTGTTTCTGTTCATGCTGATCAATTTCGCCGACAAGGCGGTGGTCGGGCTGGCGGCGGTGCCGATCATGCAGGAACTGCGGATCAGCCCGAAACAGTTCGGGCTGATCGGATCCGGTTTTTTCCTGCTGTTCCCGATCTCGGCGGTCGTCGTCGGTTTTGCGGTCAACCGCGTGCGCACCCGCTGGGCGCTCTTGGCGATGGGCCTCATCTGGGCGCTGGCGCAGTTTCCGATGCTGGGCGGGGTCGGGTTTGCCGCGGTGCTCGCCTGCCGCGTCGTGCTCGGCGCCGGCGAAGGGCCGGCCTATCCGGTGGCGCTGCATGCGACTTACAAATGGTTCCCGAACGAGGCGCGCACCTTGCCGACCGCGATCGTCGCGCAGGGCGGCGGGGTCGGCATCCTTGTGGCATTGCCGGCGCTCAACTGGGTCATCGTGCATTATTCGTGGCACTGGGCGTTCGGCGTCTTGGGCGCCGCCGGCCTCCTGTGGACGGCGCTGTGGCTCGCCTTCGGCCGCGAGGGGACGCTCGCCGACGCGGTTCAGCCGGGAGCCGGTGCGACCCCGCTGCGCCTCCCTTACGGTCGGCTGCTGCGCAACCCGACGATCGTCGCCAGCTGGTGCGCCGTGTTCGGCGCCTATTGGGGGCTGTCCATGGCGCTGACCTGGCAGGCGGCGTTCATGATCAAGGGGCTGGGCCTGGCGCAAGGGAAGATCGGCCTGCTCGCCGCGCTGCCGCCTTCGGTCGGCGTCGTCGCGGTCATCGGCGGCGGCTGGCTGTCGCAGCGCCTGTTGACGCGCGGCGCGACGAGCCGCCTGGCGCGCGGCGTCTTCGGCGGCGCCTGCGTCGCGGCGGGCGGCATTGCGTTGCTGGTCATGCCGGCGATGCCGACAATCGGGCTGAAGATCGCGATGACGACGCTCGGCATCGCGGTGCCGTCGGTCATCTATGTCGTCAGCCCGGCCATCGTCGGCGAGCTCACGCCGGTCGCGCAGCGCGGCGCGCTCTTGGCGATCGGCACCGCAATCGGCACGACGGCCGGCCTGTTGTCGCCGTTCATCATGGGCAGCGTCATCGAGGGCGCGGCGACGCCGCTCGCCGGCTTTGACGCCGGTTATCGCATCTGCGGCGCGGTCATGCTGGCGGGCGGCCTCATCGGCATGGCGCTGATGAACCCCGAGCGCGCAGCCGACCGGCTGCCCACCGGCCCCGACAGCCGCAGCCTCAGCGGCGAAGTCGCCGATTGAGCCACTACAGCTTGTCGGCGAGAAAGCGCAGCAGGCGCGGCGCCAGATGGCCAGTGATGCTGCCCGCTTCCTCGATCGGGTCGGCCATCCAGAAATGCCCGGCGCCCTGCATGACGACGGTGCGGGCATAAAAGCCGGCCTGTTTCAGTGCGACGAGAAACGCCTCCGACTGGCCGGCCCGATCGACGATGTCGTCCTCGGTGCCGTAGCTTAAGAGAAACGCCGTCTGGCTTTTGTCGCTTGTCGCGTAGCTGAGCGGCGAGGCTTCGAAATAGATCCGGCGGTTGTGCGGCGGCGCCGCACCGAGAAACTTGACGACGATCGGGTCGGACGAGCGCGGCACCAGATCGTGCGTCCATTGCTGCACGAGGTCGTAGACGCCGTAGATGCCGATGACCGCCTTGACCCGTGTGCTGATCGCGGCGGGAGCGCCGCCCGCGAATGGCGCCTCGTCGCCGGCCAGGGCGACGAGCGCGGCGAGATGCGCGCCGGCCGAATCGCCGATCAGCGCGACGCGCTCCGGATCGAGCTTCAGCCCTGCGCCCTCGGCTTTGACGAACTGCACCGCGGCGCGCACATCGTGCACGGCGGCCGGATAGCTCGGCTCGCGCGGCTGCGACAGCCGATAGTCGATCGCGAACAGCGCGTAGCCACGGGCCGCCAGATACGGCCCCCAATAGCGGTAGATATCGCGCGTCCCCTGTTGCCAGCCGCCGCCATGCACGGCGACCAGCACCGGAAACCGCCCGCTGTCGCCCGGCGCATACAGATCGCCGACCAGCGACACGCCGTCGTGCCGCGCATATTCGATGCCGCGCTGAATATCGACGCCCATTGTCTCCTCCTCCAATCTCCGCTCATGGCCGCAGGCAATAGCGGCGCTCGCCCGGCTCGCGCAATTTTTCGGCGAGGTTGGCGAATTCGACCGCGAGGCGGCGGGTGTCGCGCGGATCGATGATCTCCTCGACCCAGAACGGCTCGGCGGTGCGAAACGGCGAGCGCAGGCGATTGAGCCGCTCCTCGATCTCGGCGATCTTGGCCTTGGGGTCGGGCGCCGCGTCGATCTCGGCGCGGTAGGCGGCCTCGATACCGCCTTCCAGCGGCAGCGATCCCCAGCGCGCCGACAGCCACGCATAGCGGATCGAAAAGCGGCCCGAGGGCTGGTTGACCGCGCCGGCGACGCCGAACACGTTGCGCACGAGAAAGGTGCACCACGGCACGCTCGACTGGTTGACCGCGGCCATCGCGCGCACGCCCTTCCTGATCGTCGCGCTCTTCTCCGCCTCCAGGCCGATG
>DATJUL010000217.1:0-9817 GCA_035502295.1 Allostellaceae bacterium
CCGCGCCTTCGACCAGCCGCGCCGCCTCGGCCGACGCCAGCCGCTCCTTGGTCTGGCCCTGGAATTGCGGGTTTTTCAGGAAGACCGAGAGGAGGATCGCGGCGCCCGCCGCGACATCCTCGGCCGTGGCCGGCGCGACGCGGCGGTTGCCGACCAGTTCGCCATAGGCCTTGACACCGCGCATCAGCGCGTTGCGCAGCCCCGCTTCGTGCGTGCCGCCCTCGGGGGTCGGGATCGTATTGCAATAGGAATGGCAGAAGCCGTCATCCTCGTCCTCGGGCCATACGACGGCCCATTCGACATTGCCCGCGTCGTCGGGGAAATCGGCCTGCCCGAGAAACGGCTTCGGGGTCAGCAGGTCGCGGCCGTCGAGGCTGGCGGCGAGGAAATCGCCGAGGCCCCCGGGGAAATGCAACCGCGCCTCCTCGGGCACGCCGTCGGGGCGCGGCACTTCGGGATCGCATTTCCAGCGGATCTCGACGCCGCGGAACAGATACGCCTTCGAGCGCGCCATGCGGTAGAGCAATGCCGGGCGAAACTGCGCCTCGCCGAAAATCTCCGGGTCGGGGTGAAACGACAGCGTCGTGCCGCGGCGGTTGTGCACCGGCCCGGCATCCGCGACCGGGCCGTCGGGCACGCCGCGGCGATAACTCTGCCACCACAGATGCCGGTCGCGCGCGACCTCGACCTCGAGTTCGTCCGACAGCGCGTTGACGACCGAGACGCCGACGCCGTGCAGCCCGCCCGAGGTCCTGTACGCATTGCCGCCGAACTTGCCGCCCGAATGCAGCATGGTCATGATGATCTCGAGCGCCGATTTGTCAGGAAAGCGCGGGTGCGGATCGACCGGGATGCCGCGGCCGTTGTCGCGCACGGTGACCCAGCCGCCGGCGCCGAGCTCCAGTTCGATGCGCGTCGCGAACCCGGCGACGGCCTCGTCCATCGCATTGTCGAGGGCCTCGGCGGCAAGGTGGTGCAGCGCCCGCTCGTCGGTGCCGCCGACATACATGCCGGGACGCCGGCGCACCGGCTCCAGCCCTTCAAGAACCTCGATGTCCTTGGCGGAATAACCGTCGTCGGAGGCGTTTGCCGGACGGCCGGCGAGGCTGTCGAACAGATCTGCCATGGCGCGGGATTATAGGAGGGCTTGCAGGCGGCGCAAGCAGGATGCAGTATGGAACAGCCAGTAGATAACAATATCTAGCAAACGCTTCAATCACTTACGATCCGCCTCATGCTGCCGGGAACCGAAGGCGGTCGGCCGGGATTTACCAGGTGATGAGCACGCCCGCGATGACCAACGAGCGCAAGATCTGGGAGGCCGCTCTGTTGCTCGTGCGGCGCCACGGCAGCGCCGCCGTCGCCGTCGCCGCGCGCGCGGCCGCGCGGCTGAAGCGCGGCGACGACGAGCTGACCTGCGTCGTGTGGTGCTGGATCGCGCGATCGACCGCGGAGTTGCTGCGCCCCTCCCCGGAAGCCGGCGAGCGGGTGCATTAAAGTCCCCTTTCGCGCCGTCCGCCGCCGTACGATATAAAGGGTGATCGCGACGCGGCGAGAGGCAGGCACCATGGCAGAGGGATTTCTTGGCCGGTTCGGCGGCCGCGGCCAATCCGACAGCAAAAAACACGAATTCGCGGTGGCGCTGAGCGAGGAGGAATGGCGCGCGCGGCTGTCGCCCGAGCAGTATCAGGTGCTGCGCAAGCACGGCACCGAGCGCGCCGGCACCAGCCCGCTCGATAAAAATTATGATCCGGGAGTCTACTATTGCGCCGGCTGCGGCCAGCCCGTGTTCGACGCCGCGGCCAAGTTCAACAGCGGCACCGGCTGGCCGAGCTTCTCGGAGCCGCTCGACGGGGCGGTTGAGACCGAAACCGACCGCAGCTTTTTTATGGCGCGCACCGAGGTGCATTGCAGCCGGTGCGGCGGCCATTTGGGTCACGTGTTCGATGACGGGCCGAAGCCGACCGGGCTGCGCTATTGCATGAACGGCGTCTCGCTCGACTTCCACAAGGGCGACGTCGCATCCGAGGGAGACAAGAAGGCGTAGGGATTTACGCCCGGCCGTAATGGTCGTCGAGGCGGATGATGTCGTCCTCGCCGAGATAGCTGCCGGACTGCACCTCGATGACGTGCAGCGGAATCTTGCCGGGGTTTTCGAGGCGGTGGGGCGTCCCGAGCGGGATGTAGGTCGATTCGTTCTCGCTCAGGATCATCTCGTCGTTGCCGCGGACGATGCGGGCGGTGCCCTGCACGACGACCCAGTGCTCGGCGCGGTGATGGTGCAACTGCAATGACAGCTTGCCGCCGGGCTTGACGACGATGTGCTTGACCTGGGCGCGGTGGCCGTTGTGCAGCGAGCGGTAGCTGCCCCACGGGCGGTGCACGGTGGACAGCGCATCGGCTTCGTCGCGCCGCTCGGCCGACAGCCGTGCGACCAGCCGCTTCACGTCCTGGGTGCGGTCGCGCGGCGCGACCATGACCGCGTCGTCGGTCGCGACGACGACGAGGTCCGCGACGCCGATCGCCGCCACCAGCCCCGCTTCCGAGCGCAGATAGCAGTTGCCGGTGTCCTCGGCGACGACGTTGCCGACCAGCGCATTGCCGCGGTTGTCCTTCGCCGCGATCTGCCACAGCGCGTCCCACGAGCCGAGATCGCTCCACCCCATCGCGACCGGCACGATTGCGGCATGCTCGGTCTTTTCCATGACCGCATAATCGATCGAATCGGCGGGGCAGTCGCTGAAGGCCGCCTTGTCGAGGCGCAGAAAATCGTCGTCGGCGCGTGCCCCGGCCAGGGCCCGCGCGCAGGCATCGCGCATCGCCGGACACAACCGCTCGATCTCGGCGAGATAGCGCGCGGCGGGAAACAGGAAAATGCCGCTGTTCCAGAAGTAGTCGCCCGATGCGACATAGCGCTCGGCGGTCGCGGGATCCGGCTTTTCAACAAATCGGGCAACCGCAAAGGCGCCCTCAGCCCCCGCCAGCGGCACGCCCTTGGCGATATAACCGTAGCCGGTCTCGGCCCGTTCCGGCGCGATGCCGAAGGTCACGAGGCGACCTGCCTGCGCCGCCGCCGCGGCGCGTGCGACCGCCGCGCGGAACTCTGCCCGATCGAGAATGACATGATCGGACGGCATGACCAGCATCAGCGCATCCGGATCGTCCCGGACCAGCCGCAAGGCGGCGACCGTCGCGGCCGGCGCGGTGTTGCGCCCAACCGGCTCCAGCACGAGCGCGGCGGCGGTGACGCCAACCGCACGCAACTGCTCGGCGATGATAAAGCGGTGTTCTTCGTTGGCAACGATCAGCGGCGGCGCGAAGTCGGGGTCGCCCGCCAGCCGCAGCGCGGTCTGCTGCAAGAGGCTTTTGTCGCCGGTCAGCGCCAGGAGCTGCTTCGGATAGAGCGCGCGCGACATCGGCCACAGCCGCGTGCCGCTGCCGCCCGACAGGATGACCGGATGGATCATGCCCAATTATCCGCCTGCCCGGCGTTGCGCCGAGGAAATTTACGCCGCCGTGCCCTTGTTGTAGCGGGCAAGGAATTCTGCCGCCCGCTTGCGATAGACGCCATCATTGTACCGGTATTCGCCGATGTAATGCAGGAACGCATGCTCACCGGCCGGCAAATGCGGCTCGAACGTCGCGTAGCGCGGGAACGGCAGAACCGTCGCCCCGGGCGCATTGGCCAGAATATAATTCGAGCCGACCTGCTCGCTGCCCCATTTTTCGTGCCACAACCGGGCGCCGATCAGATCGCTCATGTGGGTCGAAAACCACTCCAGATCATCGAGCGAAAAGGCGCCGCGGGCAAACCCGGCGAACCCGGAAGACGCGTGCACGTACGATTTCTGCGCGGCCCCCGGCAGCCTGTCGAGCGCAGCCTCCGCGGGTATGGCCACGTTGACCTCGTCAATGCGCCAGCCATGTGACTTGATCCAGCCTTGAACCATCCTGGCGGTCTCCGGCGCCGGCAGCACCGCGCGCCCGGAGCCGGTGCCGAGGATGAAAGATAGGTTGGCCTCGACGCATTCGACAACCTCCGGGATCGGGCCGGACACCAAGGTATCGGCATCGACCTGAATGACATAACTGTCCTTCGACAATTCCATAATCTTGACGAGACGCTCCCACGTGCCGCCGCGCGGGCAGCGCCCGGTGGAAATGGCGCAAAAATCGATGATCTCGATACCGGGGACGTGATGCCGCAGGAGCGCGAGGTCGTCATCGGTCAACGAATGGTGGTCGATGATGCCCCGCTCGTTGATGACGGCCACCCGGCCCTGCCCGACCGCGGCGTAAAGCGATTTGATGGCAAGCAGATAGGGCAGTAGGTCGCGGCGCGGCAGCATGCTGAGAAACAGCGGTGAATCGCCCATCACCCGTAGAGGCTGCGTTGTCAAGACCTCCGTCGCCGTCCGCTCAAAGGAACGCGCGCCCAACGAGCGCCGCAGCCGCGTCACCGCGCGCCCCGGCAATGTTGTTAACCCGTCCATTTTTCCTCCGAAGCGCGGTCTATGTAAGCGTCAATATATCTCAGCGGTCTCCCGCTTGACTTATGATTCGCCGGTGACAGCGTCCGGCACCGCCCAAAACATGCCATAATCCTTGTTGGTGAAGATTTCGCTTATGGTCAAGCCCATGCGTCGCAGCCGTTGCTCGCACCAGCGCCTGTCCTCCTGCGCGCCACCGCGCGAATGCCACTCCATGACGACGGCGCCGAGATTGAGTTGCTCGAACCGAGGATCGGCCAAAATTTCATACTCGCCGCCTTCGATGTCCATCTTCAGGATATCGATTTGCCTTCCGAGCAGGCATGGGAAAATATCTTCGGCCTCGACGGGGATCGCTGCGGGAGATGCGGTTTCGGTGAGTGCCGAGCCCGCGCCCAAATCCGTCAAATACATGGTCCGATCGGTCGCCCCCGCGGCCTTTTGGTGAAATTCAACACGATGGCCCGTACCGTCGAGGGAAAGATTACGCCGCGCCTGCGCCGCATAGGCGGGATGCGGCTCATAAGCGATTGCGCGGCAGGACGGGTATTTATGAAGAAAGTACAGGGTCGAGAGACCGACGTTCGCCCCCAAATCGACGACCAAGCGGGTATCCTTTGGCAATAAAACTCCGTCATCTTTGTAAAATTCGTGCACGAAAATTTCGTATGCGACTCCGTAATCGTTGTTGCTTGAGCCGTTGCATGTCAGCTCAAACCGCGCCCCGATGCGCATCGATATCCGGATCGGGCGATCCGATTTCATAATCCGCCAAGCTCCATAATGGAGCATGCTGACAGGCGAAAGCTTTCTGGCAAAATCAAGCATTGATAAGCGTCATCCGCTCGGGCGCTTCAGCCTTCGCCAGTATGGATGATCTCATTTCGCGTGTCTATCGGTGGTCGGCGCGAACTGCACCTTGAAAGCATTAATCATGCGTTGCCGCGGGATTGGCGCCAGAGGCCGAGCTTTTCCTGGACCGGGCGGTCGGAGAAGCTGAACAGCACCGATTCCGCGGCGGCGTGGTGGGTGTGCGCGGCCCAGCCCGGCACGACGAAGATGTCGCGTGGTTGCCAGTGAAGCACCGCGTCGCCGATGCGGGTCTCGCCGCGCCCCTCGACGCACACAAAAACCGCGGCGTCGGTGGCGCGATAGGGCAGGCTCGCAAAACCCTGCGGCAACAGCTGGATCGCGGTGCCGATCGTCGGCATCGCCCACTCGCCGGTCGCCGGGTTCACATAACGCATCTTGTGGCCGTGACAGGGATCGGGCGGCCCGTTGTGCGCCAGCGCCGCCAGCGCCGCGCGGCTCATCGCGTAGGGATAATTGAACACCGGCGAGGTCTTGACCTCGGGCTGCCAGTCGATCGGCAGGAGGTTGTGGCCGAAGCGCGCGAAGCTGTCGCCTTCTGGCCGAGTCACCGCCTGCACGTCAGAGGCGCTCGGCTCGGCAAAGCTGGCGCCGAGCAGCTTGACGATCTGGATGTCGAGCCCGTCGAGCCACACCATTGGCTCGTCGCTGTCGTTGCCGTGGTCGTGCCAGGTCCACGACGGCGTGATGACGAAATCGCCGGGCTGCATCGTCGTGCGCTCGCCGTCGACAGCGGTATAGGCGCCACGCCCCTCGATCACGAAACGCAGCGCCGATTGCGTGTGGCGATGCGCCGGCGCGACCTCGCCCGGCAGGATCAGTTGCAGCCCGGCAAACAGCGAACCGGTGACGGTCGCCTCGCCGGGATAACCGGGGTTTTCCAGGATCAGCACGCGGCGCGTCGCCTCCATCGCGCTGATGAGGCCGCCCGCCTGCATCAGATAGGGCCGCACGTCGCGATCGTAACGCCAGAGATGCGGGCGGCACTGCGTCAACGGCTCGGGGGTCACGAGATGGTGCAGCTTTTCCCACAGCGGCGCGAGATTATAGGGTGCGATTTGGTCGTAGAACGCCTGCCGCTCGGCGGTGCGGGCGGGAGCCTGATCGGTTGCCATCGCGGCTCTCCTTCAATCGCGGCGGGATTGCTTCGCTTCGCTCGCAATGACACCGCATGCACTGCGGTCAATGCGGGGAGCGCAGCGACAAAGCAATCCGGATGTTATTCGGCGGCGGCGCGGTGCGGTTCGCCGAGCGCGAAGCCGATCTTCGTCAGATCGCCGAGCAGGGCCTGCGATTGCGCCGGCGTCAGCGTCACCATCGGCGGGCGCACCGCGGCCCAGTCGGGGTCGCTGTGGAAATGCGCGATGATGCGTTTCAAGGCCGGCACCATCGGATAGGCCTGGATCGTCTGGCGGACGAGCGTGATGCGCGCCTGCAGCGCGTCTGCCTCCGGCGTCCGCCAGTGCTCATAGACCTTGCGAATGCCCGGCACATTGACATTGCCGGTCGCGGTGATGCAGCCGACCGCTCCCTTGCGCAATCCGTCGAGCAGGAACACTTCGGAGCCGGGGAAGACGGCAAACCCCGGATGGCGCTCGAGCAGGGCTGCCGTGTTGTTCCAGTCGCCCGAGCTGTCTTTCAGGCCGACGACGGTCTCGGGATAGGCCCGGATCAGCCGGCCGACGAGATCGAGCGACAGCCCAAGGACGGTCTGCGGCGGGATGTGATAGAGGAAAATGCGCAGCGCCGGCGCGGCGACCCGCTCGATGACGGCGGCAAAAAATGCGTAGAGGCCGTCATCGTCCATGCCCTTGTAATAGAACGGCGGCAGCATCAGAACGCCGCCGACACCGTGAGCGACGGCATGGCGGGCCAGTGCCGCCGCCTCGGTGATCGAGCAGGCGCCGATCCCGGGCATCAATTTCGCCGGCGGGATGCCGGCGGCGACGAGCGTGTCGAGCAGCGCCATGCGCTCGCCGGCCGCCATCGAATTGGCTTCGCTGGTCGTGCCGAAGATCGCGAGGCCGTCGGCGCCCTCGTCCAACAGCCAGCGGCAGAACGCGACAAAGCGGCCGGCATCCGGCTCGCCGGCGCGGGTGAACGGGGTCAGCGCCGGGACCAGCACCCCGGCAAACGGTTGCGAGGCCATCGAACACGCTCCTCGAAGACACGCAGATTGCGGCCAATCGCGTTATAAGCCCCCGCGCAGCGGCGGCGTCAATGCTGCAACGCTTAATTGCTTCGATCGCCGCCGCCGCGCTTGCGGAAGAGCGGAATTCCGGCAAGCGTCAATCTTTTGGTAACGCTGCGGGCCGTAGCGTGTCGCCGACCCCGTGGCGACAGGACCGAGATGCCGGAACCGTCAACCGCCCTGAGCAGCCGCTACCTCACTGCGAGCACGCGGACGCTTTACGAGGCCTGCCACGATTCCGGCCGCGACGACGGCGGCAAACGCTGTCCGAGCTGCTGCATCCGCGATCTGTGCGAGGCACGCCGCCGCAAACCCCAACCGCGCGATTTGCCGCCGGTGTGAGCGGCAGCCGGCGGGCGCGGCAAAGAAAGTCTGGCGGCCGCCCGCCGCCTTGCGCCAGACTGCGCGGCACGGACGCGATGGCAGGGAGGGCGCGATGGCCGAGCGCAATGGGCCGCTGACCGGCGTCAAGGTCGTCGCCTGCTCGACCGCGCAGGCCGGCACCGTCCCCTACATGCTGATGGCCGATCTCGGGGCGGAGGTCGTCAAGATCGAGGTGCCGGACGGGGGCGACAACTCGCGCGGCTCGACCGTCATGCCGGGGTTTCCGTCGACCTATTTCGAGACCAACAACCGCGGCGTCAAAAGCCTGACGCTCAACCTGAAAACCCGGGAAGGCCGTGACATCCTGAAACGGCTCGTCGCCCGCGCCGACATCTTCGGGCAGAATTTCCGCCCCGGCGCCGCCGAAAAGAACGGCTTTGGCTATGAGGAATTGAAGGCGGTCAACCCGCGGCTCGTCTACGTCTCGGTGTCCGGTTACGGCCCCAAAGGGCCGCATGCCGCGCTGCCCGGCACCGATTCGATGGCGCAGGCCCTGGGCGGCGTCGCGCAGGCCTATGCGACGCCGGGCCGGAAGCTCAAGACCGGCATCGTCTCGGTCGCCGACGAGACCTGCGCGATCCTCGCCTTCGGCGGCGCGCTGGCGGCGCTGACCCATGCCCGCGCGACCGGCATCGGCCAAAGGGTCGATTGCTCGCTGTTAGGCGGCCAGATCCGGCTGATGGGCTGGACGCTGACGACGGCGATGTGGCGCGGCCGCGATCCCGTCGTCGGCCAGGCGCGCATCACCGGCACGCCCGAGCGCCCCGGCATCAGCGCCAGCTTTGACGACCGCGACGGCAAGCCCTTTGTCTTCCAGCTCAACGGCAACCGCAAATGGCGCGAGGCGATGACGGCGCTCGGCTTTTATGACGCGCTGGAAGCGGCGGGGTTCGGCGATCTCGGCGGCGTCATCGCCGATGAAGAACGGCGCGCCGCGCTCCTCGGCCGGCTCGACGACTTGTTCGCCGCCGGCCCGCGCGACGATTGGGTCGCCCGGCTGCGCGACGCCGACATCGTCGCGGCGCCGATCAACACGCTGCTCGAAGCCTCCAACGACCCGGACGTCTTGGCCAACGGCTATGTGACCGAGATCGATTATCCGAAATATGGCAAGCGGCTCAAGGTGCACGGCTCGCCGTGGCAGTTCTCCGAGACGCCGGCCCGGATCGGCATCGCCCCCGACCTCGGCGCCGACACCGACAGTGTGCTCGCCAACCTCGGCTACACCGCGGCGCAGATCGCCGACCTGCGCGAGCGCAAGGCCATCTGACTTCCCATACCGGGCCTCGAAGGGCCCGCATGCCCCAACGCGCCACGGATGGCGCATCAGGGGCGATTCTGGAAAATTAGCGCTCGAATAGGCGAAAATACTATGCGATCGGCAAGCCTCTCGGGTTGTCTCCGATCAACGTAAGAGCATGATCGATGTAACTGCACGCCACAATGTTGGAGTCCTTCATTATTTTTCCTACTGTTTCACCTTGTTCATTTTTGACAGGCACTTCGTAGCCAAGTTCCGCCGTGACTATAGCCATCAGCGTTGCCTTACCTTGATGATTGGCAAAGTAAACCGGCCCGCCGGAAAATCCAGGATTCGCACTTGCCGAAATGTATATGCTCCGTGGTGGACCTGGATTGAACATCGCTGCCACTCCTCTTTTGACAAGCGGAATGGGATAGCCCGGTTGAACTGCGTAACCCACGATCCCCAAGGGAAATCCTAAAATAAAAACTTCTTGTCCCGCAGCGCATCCTGAGCCGTTGATTTCGATGGGTAATGCAGACGCTACGATTCGTTCCTGCAAAGCCAGGACGGCCACGTCGGCCTCGAAATTCACGCCGATAACATCAACTCGAAAAGACTTCCAATTACTTTGAAAGT
>DATJUL010000218.1:0-4014 GCA_035502295.1 Allostellaceae bacterium
ATAGAGCACCTCGGTTGCGCCGCTCCCGCAGCCGGCGAGGATTTCGGCGGTGTCTCTGCCACCGGGCCCGGGCACGAAACCGAGATCGAGGCCGCCGACCCGCGCCGCCGCCGTGTGCAACACGTTGAAGCCGTTCCAATCGTCGCGGATCAGGCCGCAGGCCTCGGCCACCGCACGCGCCGCGCCGAGGACGCGCGCGCCGTCCGGCCTCCGAAGCGCGCCCTGGCCGACGATCAGCATCGGCGCCGCGGCCTGGCGCAGAACCCCGGCCCACGGATGATTGCCTGCCGCCAGCGCGTTGAGCGCCGCGCCGCCGTCGCCGAGCGTCTCGACCGGGTAGGTCAGGTTGAGCGCGGGGCCGATCGCCGCGACGCGGAAGCCGCCGCGCAGATGGCGCTTGCGCAGCCGCGCATTAACGAGCGGCGCCTCCCAGCGCGGGTTGGTGCCGACCAAGAGGCACGCGTCGGCCCGTTCGATGCCGGCGATCGTCGTGTTGAACAGATACCCGGCGCGGCATAGGGGATCGAGCGCGGCGCCGTCCTGCCGGCAGTCGAGGCTTTGCGCGCCCAGGCCATGGAGCAGCTCCTTCAGCGCGAACATCGCTTCGGCGTCGCACAAATCGCCGGCGATCGCCGCGATGCGCTCGGGCGGCGTCGCCTTCAGCCGGCCGGCGACGAGGTCCAGGGCCTCGCGCCACTCGGCCTCGACGAGGCGGCCGGCGCGGCGGATATACGGCCGGTCGAGGCGGCGATGCACAAGGCCGTCAACCGCAAAGCGGCTCTTGTCGTTGAGCCATTCTTCGTTGACGTCCTCGTTGAGCCGCGGCAGCACGCGCAAGACCTGGGCGCCGCGCACATCGATGCGGATGTTGCTGCCGACCGCATCGAGCACATCGACCGACTCGGTCTTGCGCAATTCCCAGGGCCGCGCGACGAACGCGTAGGGTTTTGAGGTCAAGGCGCCGACCGGGCACAGATCGATGATGTTGGCCGACAGTTCCGAGCCGAGCGCCCGCTCGACATAGGTCGTGATCTCCATCGCCTCGCCGCGCCCGGTGGCGCCCAATTCCTCGACCCCGGCGATTTCGGTCAGAAAGCGGATGCAGCGGGTGCAATGAATGCAGCGGTTCATGCTGGTCGCGACGAGCGGCCCGAAATCCTTGTCGCGCACCGCGCGCTTGTTTTCGTCGTACCGGCCGCGGTCGAAACCGTAGGCCATCGCCTGGTCCTGCAGGTCGCATTCGCCGCCCTGGTCGCAGATCGGGCAGTCGAGCGGGTGGTTGAGGAGCAGCATCTCCATGACGCCGTGGCGCGCCTTCCGCGCCTTCTCCGACTGCGTCAGGATCACGTTGCCGTCGGCGACCGGCATCGCGCAGGAGGCGACCGGCTTTGGCGAGCGCTCGACCTCGACGAGGCACATGCGGCAGTTGCCGGCGATATCGAGCCGCTCGTGATAGCAGAAATGCGGGATCTCGACGCCGGCCTGCTGGCACGCCTGAAGGATCGTCGTGCCCGGCGCGACCTCCAGTTCGGTGCCGTCGATCGTCACCTTCGGCATGATTGACCTTCCAGACCATTGTCATTGCGAGCGGAGCGAAGCAATCCGGAGCCGACAGCCCTCATTCGACCCGGATTGCGTCGTCGCTGCGCTCCTCGCAATGACATGCTTTGGCTACTCCGCGGCCCGGCGCGGCGCGGCGGCGCGGTAGGCCGCGATGCGCCGCTCCATCTCCGGGCGGAAATGCCGGATCAATCCCTGCACCGGCCACATCGCGCCGTCGGCCAAGGCGCAGATCGTGTGGCCTTCGATCTCGCGCGTCACCTCGTCGAGCATGTCGATCTCGCCGACCGTGGCGTCGCCCTTGACCATGCGCTCCATGACCCGCCACACCCAGCCGGCGCCCTCGCGGCACGGCGTGCATTGGCCGCAGCTCTCGTGCTTGTAGAACGCCGCGAGCCGCGCGATCGCGCGGATGATGTCGGTCGATTTGTCCATGACGATGACCGCCGCGGTGCCGAGGCCCGATTTCTGCGCGACGAGGCTGTCGAAATCCATCAGCACCGTGTCGCAGATGTCCTTCGGCAGGACCGGCGTCGAGGAGCCGCCGGGGATCACGCCGAGGAGGTTGTCCCAGCCGCCGCGCACGCCGCCGGCGTGGCGCTCGATCAACTCGCGCAAGGGCACGCTCATCGCGTCTTCGACATTGCACGGCTGGTTCACATGGCCGGCGATGCAGAAGATTTTCGTGCCGGTGTTGCGCGGCCGGCCGATCGCGGCAAACCACGCCGCGCCGCGCTTCAGGATCGCCGGCGAGGTCGCGATCGTCTCGACGTTGTTGACCGTCGAGGGGCAGCCGTACAGCCCGACCGCGGCCGGGAAGGGCGGCTTCAGACGCGGCTGGCCCTTCTTGCCTTCGAGGCTTTCCAAGAGGCCCGTTTCCTCGCCGCAGATATAGGCGCCGGCGCCGCGATGGACGTAGATGTCGATATCGTAGCCGGAGCCGCAGGCGTTTTTGCCGACGAGGCCGGCGTCATAGGCCTCGTCGAGCGCCGCCTGCAGGTGCTGCGCCTCGTTGTAGAATTCGCCGCGGACGTAGATGTAGGCAGCGGTGCAGCCCATGCCGAAGCCGGCCAGGACGCAGCCTTCCAGGAGCTTGTGCGGGTCCCAGCGCAAGATGTCGCGGTCCTTGCAGGTGCCCGGCTCGCTTTCGTCGGCGTTGACGACGAGATAACAGGGTCGGTCGCTGGTCTTCGGCATGAACGACCATTTGAGCCCGGTCGGAAACCCGGCGCCGCCGCGGCCGCGCAGCCCGGATTCCTTGACCTCGTTGACGATCCAGTCGCGGCCCTTCCGGATGACCTCCCTGGTGCCGTCCCAATCGCCGCGTTTCCGGGCGCCCGCCAGATGCCAGTCGTGCTCGCCGTAGAGGTTGGTGAAGACGCGGTCCTTGTCAGCCAGCATCGCTCTTCTCTTCCTTGGCCTCGCCCGCAGCGGTCAGCGCCTCCTGCCACGGCGTCGGCGCAGGTTCTTCCAACAAGGTGGTCTTGCCGCCGCTCGCCATCGACCCTTGCCGGCCGATGACCGAGCCGCAGGGCGGCGCCTCGCCGGCGCGCAAGGCATCGAGCAGGGCTGCGGTCTTCGGGCCGTCGAGATCCTCGTAGAAATCGTCGTTGACCTGGAGGATCGGCGCGTTGACGCAGGCGCCGAGGCATTCGACCTCGACGAGCGTAAAAAGGCCGTCCGCGGTCGTGCCGCCGATGCCGATGCCGAGCTTCTCTTCGCAGGCGGCAACCAGATCGTCGGAGCCGCGCAGCCAGCACGGCGTCGTCGTGCACACCTGCAGAAACCAGCGCCCAACCGGCTTCAGGTTGAACATCGTATAGAAGGTTGCGACCTCGTAGACGCGGATGCGCGGCATCGCCAACAGGTCGGCCACCCTATGCATCGCCGCCAAGGGCAGCCAGCCGCCCGATTGGCGCTGCGCCAGATCCAAGAGCGGCAGCACCGCGCTCTGCTGCCGGCCGGGCGGATATTTCGCGATATGCGCCTTCGCCTTCTCCAGGTTCTCGGGCGAGAACGCAAAATGCTCCGGCTGGGTGACAGGCGGGCCTGAAGCGTGGCCGATCATCGGTCGATCTCGCCGAACACGATGTCCATCGACCCCAGGATCGCGACGAGATCGGCCAGCATGTGGCCCTTCGCCATGAACTCGGTCGCCTGCAGAAACGCGAAGCCCGGCGCGCGGATTTTGCAGCGATAGGGACGGTTGGTGCCGTCCGACACGAGATAAACGCCGAACTCGCCCTTCGGTGCCTCGACCGCCGTGTAGGTCTCGCCTTCCGGCACGTGGTAGCCCTCGGTGTAGAGCTTGAAATGGTGGATCAGCGCCTCCATCGAGTGCTTCATCTCGGCGCGCGGCGGCGGCGCGACCTTGCGGTCGTCGACCTTGACCGGGCCGGGCGGCAGTTGCGCGATCGCCTGGCGGATGATGCGCACCGACTGCCGCATCTCCTC
>DATJUL010000219.1:0-21461 GCA_035502295.1 Allostellaceae bacterium
GTTCCCCGGCCGCCCGCCAAGACGGCGGCCTGGCGAACCGTTGCGGTGCGCATGGCGAGGTCCGGTCCGGATCAATCCTTCGGGAACATCTGCCGCTCGACCAGCGCGCAGACGATATGCGCCGCGACGATGTGGAGCTGCTGGACGATCGCGGTGTTCGTCGACGGCGCCTTGAGCAGCAGATCACAGCTCTCGCCCATCGCCCCGCCGCCCGCGCCGGTAAAGCCGAGCGTCGCAAGGCCGTTCTCGCGCGCCGCCGTCAAGGCGCGCACGACATTCGGCGAATTGCCCGAGGTCGATATGCCGAGCAGCACGTCGCCGGCCTGGCCGAGGCCCAGCACCTGGCGCTCGAAGATATGCGGATAGCCGTAATCGTTGGCGGTCGCGGTCAGGACCGAGCTGTCGGTGGTCAGCGCGATCGCGGCGAGCGGCGCGCGGTCGTACATCAGCCGGCCGATGAATTCCCCGGCGATGTGCTGCGCGTCGCCGGCGCTGCCGCCGTTGCCGCAGATCATCAGCTTCCTGCCCTGCCGCAGCGCCGCGACGATGATGTCGGCCATCGCTTCCATCACCTTGCGATGCTGCGGCTCCGACCGCAACGCGGTCAGCGCGACGAAACTCTCATCCAGATAGGCATCGACAAAATCCATGGCAAACCGCTCGCCCTTCCGTTTTGGCACCGTGGCTCAAAAACCATTGCATCTCCGCCGCGGCGCGGCAGGCCGGCCGTGCCGGGTCACGACACTGCCAAAGCGGCGGGTCGCCCGTCGACACGTACCGGCGGGATGAGCAGTGGGTCGAAGCCGCGCAGCCGCTCGGCCCAGACATAGTCGTCCATGACCCGCCGTCGGGCCGCAGCGCCGATCGCCGCGCCGTCGTCACCGGTGGCAGCGAGGCAGGCTGCTGCGAACGCTTCCGGCGTGTCCGCCAACAGCACTTCCGTGTCCGGTTCGCGTCGCTGCCAGCGATGGGTTCGCTCCCGCCGCTTCCGATTTGTCGCTGCCGGACTGCAGCGCCTGAAGGTCGGCATGCACCATGATGGAGACCAGTTCGCGGAACGAGCATGTCGGTTGCCATCCGAGGATCGTCCTCGCCTTGGTCGCGTCCCCAACTAGCAGATCGACCTCTGCCGGTCGCCGCAACGCCTCATCAATGCAGACAAAGTCGCGGTAATCCAGGCCGACTTCGCCGAACGCCAACTCACAAAATTCGCGCACGCTGTGCATCTCGCCGGTCGCGACTACATAATCGTCGGCGCGCGGTTGCTGCAGCATCAGGTGCATCGCCCGCACGTAATCCGCGGCGTGGCCCCAATCCCGCTGGGCGTCGAGGTTGCCGAGCTGGATTTCCGATGCCAAGCCCAGCTTGATCCTGGCTACCCCTCGTGCAATTTTGCGTGTCACAAATTCGAAGCCCCGCCGTGGACCCTCGTGGTTGAACAAAATTCCGCTGCAGCAGAACATATCGTATGCTTCGCGGTAATTCATTGCCAGGTGAAACCCGGCTACCTTGCTGATGCCATAGGGACTGCGCGGGTGAAATGGCGTTTCTTCACTCTGTGGTGCTTCCCGTACTTTGCCGAACATCTCACTCGATCCGGCAAAGTAGAATTTGCAATTCGGCTGTATCTCTCGCATCGCGGCTAAAACGTAATGTGTCCCGTCGATATTGGTTCGCATTGTGGCAAAACCGTCAGCGAAACTTTCGGCGACAAAACTCTGTGCCGCCAAATGATAGCATTCTTGGAATTCATTGCGGCTGAAGATTTGGAAAATACTCGGATAACTGCCGATATCGGCAGGATGCAAGATCACCCGGTCACGCAAATGGATGATGCGCCCGAGACGCCGTTCCGGCTCTTCCAGCGCCACGCGCCGTACCAGCCCGTGCACCTCGTATCCGAGACCCAGCAGGTGTTCGGCCAAGTAGCTGCCGTCCTGTCCGGTGATGCCGGTAATGAGAGCGGCCTTCTTCATTGCGATCTCTCCGTTCAGGCTGGTGCGGTGGTGAGGCGCGGGGCGCCAAACGCCCGGCGGCCAGGGTGTTCCACCAGTTCCGATAGCTGCTGAAGCGGCCGGTCCCAGCCATAGGCGTCGGTCACGCGGCGCCGCCCTTCCATTCCGCGGCGCTGTGCAGCGATGCGATCGTTGAGAAAATAGACCACCTTGGCAGCTAATTCAGCCGCGGTCTCAGCAGTCTCGATAATATCGGCAATGTCCTTCACCAGAGCTTGCACGGCACGCGGCGTCGCCACAACCGGCAGTCCGCAGGCCAGCGCCTCCAGGATTTTGCTTTGAATGCCGGCGGCCATTGAAAAGGGCGCGACCGAAACGTGCGCCTGTGCGAGATACGGCCCGACATCGGCCACATATCCCGTGACCTCGATGCCGGGAAACTTGGCCAGTTCCCGGATGCTTCGGCCTGGGTCGCGGCCGACCACCAAAAACCTGGCGTTCGGTATGGATTGGCGAATCAGCGGCAGGACCTGCCGGGCAAAGAAACTGACAGCTTCCTGATTTGGGAAATAATTCATTGCGCCGACAAACAAAATCGTCGGAGCGTTGGTCTCTGCGTCCGGTGCCGGTTCCGGCAGCGGCCGAATATCGACCCCCATCGGGATGACATGAACCCGAATCATCGGGGACAATTGCCGAACGAGTTCGGCTTCCCGCTCCGTCGTCACCAGCACGCATGCGGATTTTTCGCAAATCTGCCGCTCGTATTCGCGCAGGCAACGGGCCTCACGGCGGTATATCGCCGATAACGGGAACTTCGACCGCGTCGCGTACTGACGCCATTTGTTGGAATCGACGTCAACCAGATCCATGATGACGGGTATTCCGATCTCCTCGGGTATATATTGCGCCATTGCCGAGCAATAGACAAAGATGCGATCATACACGCGTTGCCTGACCGCTTCGTCAATCGCCGCGGCCAATTTACCCGAATAAAAATACGGCACGGTAAGCGGCATGCTGCCAAGCAGACGTGGCAGCGATCTTAACCGTGCGGACCATGGAAATATCTGTGCCAACACCAATCGTCGGCAATATTTTGTCAATTCAACCCGATGCAATAAATCTTCCGGATCGTCCACCAAGCTGAAAACGTCAACCTCGTGCTGTTCTGCTAGGGCTCGCAGCTGATAGAAAGCTCGGATCTTTTCACCTTTATCCAGCGGGTAGGGAATGCGATGACAAAGAAAAAGGATTCGCATGTGTCCTCCTGTAAATTTGTGGGCGGCGACGCGGTGCAATTATCGAAATAGAGGCGATGGCGTCGGGTCAGCGCGCCAATTGTCGGCGGATCATCGGGCCGACCCCTCGCGCCAACCCCGACGGCATATACCGGGCCCATAATGCGGCCATCGTCTGCATCGATTTCGATGACGAGTCGATGCCGCCGCGTCCCGGTCCGACAAAGTAGTTTTCGTGTTCGACGAACTCGCATCCCCATTTCTTCTTAAAATCGCGTTGCCCCTGATAGCGCACGCTGCCAAAGTCAAAAATCGCATGACCGGTCTCCGCGGCTCTCTTAATGAATTCCCAATGAAGCAAATCGTTGGGCCGTAAATGCCAATTGCGCCGATCTGACACGGTGCTGATAATACTGATCCGATTACCGCACGAAAATCCGAGAAGGCCCGCAACGATTTCCCCATCGCGCTTTGCCCAGCCGATAATCATCTTGTCGCCAAACGCCCGATAACAATGCAAAAAATATGAGATCTTGTGCGGTGGCGCCCCCAACCGTTTCATCGTGCGCAGGTACAGCGGATAGAAATGTCGGGCGATAATTTCATCGTCGCATTCGAAAACAACCTCCAGGCCATAACCGCGTGCTTGATTGATGGCTTTGCGGGCTGAGTAATTCAGCACTTTTTGCCACAGCTCGTCGGGTGGCCGATTAAGCGGCAACACTGCGATGTGCAATGGGGTCGAACGAACCGTCCAATTCTGCTGCCACGCGTTCGGCACCCCATGATTCCCGTGGATCTCGATCATCTTTATGTTCAACGTGCTTCGCGAATACGCAATCGTCAACGAGAAGATTTCGGCAATATCGTCTGCACTGAGCTGTGGCTCCGCCAGGAGACCGCCGTACTCGGAAAACGGTTGGCTGACAAGTTTCCGGCCGCTGAACATCGTGTTTATTTGCGTCGCTGGAAGGACGCCGACGATTTCACGGTTTTTGAGAAAACAGATGTTCCGTGGTACGTAGCCATAGCATTGCAGGACGGCCGCATAAGAGAAGAGGTGACAAAAGCGCGCTTCGCTGTGCCGCTCGGCAAAACAATCCCAGGCGGCTCGATCCTCCCAATCGTCCCGCAACACCATCATTGCAAGCCTCGTACAGCGTCTTTTTGGCGCAACGCCGCTTCGATGACACGGCGCCAGCCCGCCCCGTGAAAGAACTCGCCGTCCGAGGTGGTCTCGACAACGCGATCCCACGCGTCTTCCCGGGTGGCGGCAAGCTCGCGAACGGCGGGCGTCATTCCGGTTTCCGCGATGCTACTCGGCCGCGGCGGCGGCGGGCTGGGCCAGCCCGAGACCCGCGAACACCCGGTCCATGCGTCCCCAGCGGAAGTCGCGCAACAGCCGCTCCAATCGCGCCGGCATCGCCTTCAGGTTGGTGTAATGGCGAAACCGCGTCTTCGCGCCGATGCCGTGCACGGGCGGCTGCTCTGCGTCGATCTCCCAGGGGTGCATATAGAAGATGCAGGGCGGCGCATCGCCGGCGTTGAGGTGGCGCAGGTTGCGGTGCGACAGCCAGTAAGGCAGCAGGCGGAAATAGCCGCCGCCGGCACACGGAAAATTCTGCCCGAACAATCGCCGCGTCGTCAGCGGGATCTCCCATATTGCGCCCGACGCGACCGCGAAGGGCGCGCGCGGCGCCTGCGCGGCGCCATAAAGATCGTGGCGGATCGGATAGACGCTCGAACTGTAGCGATACCCCTCCTCGGCGAGGATATCATAGGCCCACGGCGTCCCCGCGCCGATCGAGAAGGTTGGGGCGCGGTAGCCGAGGACGGGCGCCGCGGTCGCGTCCTCAAGAACGGCCTTGGTGCGGCGGATATCGTCGCGAAACCGCGCGGGCGAGAGTTCATGGACCCGCGTATGGTCGTAGCCGTGGCTTGCCACCTCGTGCCCCGCCGCGGCAATGCGGCGCATCATCGCCGGATGGCGTTCGGCGATCCACCCCAGCGCGAAGAACGTCGCCGCCGCCCGGCCGTCGTCGAACATCTGCAGCAGCCGGTCGACATTGCGCTCGACCCGCCGCGGGATCATCTCCCAGCCGTCGCGCGCGATATGGCCGGCGAAGGCCTGCACCTGGAAATAATCCTCGACATCGACGGTCATCGCGTTGACCCGCGCGGCCGCGCTCATGGGACCGCCTCGATCAACTGCACGGCGATTTCGAGCGCCCGCTTGATCGCCCGGTCGTGCCGTGCCACCGAGCGTTCGATTGTCGCCAGGCGCTGCTCGACCGCCGCCCCGATCTCGCCCTCATGGTCGGTCGGCTGCGGCGATGGGTCGCCGGCGGCAATGTCGCGGTGCAGTTCGTCGGCAATATCGTCAACCATCGCGCCGCCGATGTGATGCCTGTCGTCGAGATAACCCGCAAGCAGCAGGCGCGAGCACAGAGTGTTGATCCGCCGCGGAATGCCGCCGGTATGACGATGAATGGCGGCGAATGCGGCGTCATCGAACGACGGGTTGCCGGTCCATCCCGCCGTCTTCAGGCGGTGCAGCACATATTCGCGCGTATCGTCGTCGCGCAAAGGGCCGAGATGATAGGATGCCAAGATGCGCTGCTGCAGCTGTTCCAGCCGGGGATCGGCGAGAAGTTGGCGGAATTGCGGCTGTCCGAGCAGCAGGCATTGAAACGGCGCGCGCCCGGCAACCGTGATGTTTGACAGCATCCGCAATTCCTCGAGCGCCGGCAGGGCCAAGTTCTGCACCTCGTCGATCACCAGGAGACAGCGCCTGCCGGCCGCCTGCTTTTCGGCAAAGAGCTGTTCGATCTGGCGCAGCACATACGCCTTATCGCCGGTGTCGACCGGCCGACCAAACCCGGTGCCGATCATTTTGAGCAGGTCGTCGCCCGAAATCTGGGTGGTTAAAATACGCAATGTGGCAAATTTCCGGTCGTCGAGTTCGGCCCACAGCCGCTCGACCAGCATGGTTTTGCCGGCGCCGATTTCTCCGGTGATGACGATGAAGCCCTCTTCCTGCGCCAGTCCATAGACGAGATGGGACAATGCTCTATTATGCTCGCGGCTGGCATAGAAAAACTGGCGATCCGGCGTCAACTGGAACGGCATGGCGGTGAGATTGTAATATTCCTTGTACATGCTGGCCTCAAAAAGATTTGCTCAAACCGGCAAATACCATGTCGGCAGTGATGCGGAGCGCGGGATCCGGCGAGCTCCGGTCGATGCGATTATAGCCGGCGTAAGCGCTCAATGAAGCGGTCAATACATAGCTGATCGACGTGCCGATCGTCAGCAGCCCTTCGTCCTGCGCAGCACCAAGGGTGGGGAACGTATTTTGCGAATAGCCGAGCGAAAGATTGGCCGTCGTCAACGGGGTGATGGTGCGCGCCCAGACGAAGGTGCCGCCGGTCGTGTTCTGCGACGTGGAAGAGGCGGGCGTGGTTTGCGCCTGCACGCTGCTGTCGGATCGGTAAATTGACGCGCTCAAGGTATTTCTTTCGAGATTGACGGTCGCGGTGCCAGTGAACTGCTCCGTGCGGGAAAGGCCGGTTTGCACGCCAAGTGCGGGATTGATAACCGTCAGAGGAAGGAGCGTTGTCTGGTTGATCAATTGCCCGTTCGCATTGACGCCTGATACCGCCAAATTGTTGCCAATCTCTTGCGCCGTCGTAGACAGCGTGCTCGTGTAGCTCGCCGTAAGCGTCGTCCGCGGCGAGGGGCTGTAGACAATCAATACCGTGGGCGAGGTGATGCCGTTTCGATGGCCATAGCTGGCGCTGATCATCGTGCCTTGCGACGGCGTCAGTTGCACGCCCCCGCTCCAGATGAGATCGTCGATTCGGGTCGGTGGTATACCGCCGTAGTCGAGGTCCTCATGACCGATCGATGCCAACAATGAGATTCGCTGGGTGAGGGCATAAGTCGAGTCGACGACCTCGGTTTCTTGCCGCGAACCACTGAGGACCCCGGTGCCGCTGGACTGTGCATCGTCGAGCGAAAATCGGGAGGATAAGGGGCCGAAATCTTGGCCGGTCTGAAAGGTCGCCGTCGCTTCGTTGGTCAGCGTCCGGCTGCTCGGCAAGGAGGTGCCGAGCACGTCGGTGCCGCCGCTGAGATCGGTGTCGGTTAGCGTGTAACGCAATTCGGCGGTCCCCAGCCCATCAAAGCGATGCGTCAGATAGGGCGAGGCGCTGAAACTCGTCGTCTGCGTGAGCTGCGCCTTCGGAATGCCCTGGGTGACGCCAAAGTTCCCCAGGCCCAAGCCCGCGACGTTTCCCAGCCCCAACCCCGTGACGCCGGGAAACGCCTGCGGCGCGCCGAAAACTCCGTTCGACAAGCCAGGCGTGCTCGGCGTGAGGGCCATATAGCCACGAGCGTCGAGAAACAGCGTGTCGGGAACCACTGTGGCGGTCCCGTTCGCATAAAGATTCTGCCCGACCAGATCCTCGCTCGGCGTCAGAGCGTAAAGATCGATGGCTGGCGAATAATCGAGAGTTCCTTGCAGTCGGGGGCTTTGACCGGCGATGTAGATACCCGGTGTCAGCGTCGTAATCAGATCGGAACGCGTTTGGGAGGGCGAAAAAAAGGCGTTGTCGGTAAATTCTTCGCTGTCGGAAATGGACGGGGTAATTGTAAAGGCCTGCTGCGCGTGGGCCACCGTGCGCACCCCGCACAGCGAGACAGCAACAACGATCGATGATGCAATCAGTCGGGTCCGCTGGAATGCCATCGGCACCGCGCTTCCGAGGCTCTGCGGCTCATGCCGACGAGGAGTAACCGTAGGCGTAGGCGCCGAACGACCGGCGATTCCATGGCATCATCTTGTTCAGCAGCAACGAAACGTTGGGGCACCCCTGCACCATGTCGAGCGCCGCCTCGATATCGCCTTGTTGCGTGCTGCCTGCTGCCACAACCATGATGATTTGGCCGACCAGCGGCGCGATGACATGCGGGATGCTGTTCGACAGGCAGGGCGACGCATCGAAGATGATCGGCCGGTCGGCGTAGCGTCGGCTCAAATCGTCAAGCCGTTCGGCCATCCGCTTGCTGGCAAACAGTTCGGCGCTCTCGGCGACGCCGGTGCCGAGCGGCAGCACGTCGAGATTTTCGAGCGCCGTTGGAATGACGAACTCCTCGACGCGGTGGTGGCTCGTGCGCGCGAGGTCCAGCATACCGGGCGCTGTCGATACCCCGATCAGGCGACTGAGCGCGTCATCCTTCAGATCGATGTCGACAAGCAGAACGCGGCGGTCGCCCTGGCGGGAGAGCCCCGCCGCCAGGTTGGTCGCGACGAAGGTTTTGCCTTCACCCGCCAGCGCGCTCGTCACCAGGATCAGATTGCCGCGCGGCGAGGCGGCGACACCATTGCCGCCGAATGCCGCGCGCAGCACTTTGCTCCGGACGATGCGGAACTCCTCGGCGACACGGCTGCGGCGCGGCGTCCGGTCGACCAGCCCGGCCCTGGCGAGAGCATCGGCCGGAATGGGCGTCGGCGCGGGGGTGTCCGGTGCCGGCAAATCCGTCGGCGCCGCCTGCGGCGCGCGCTCCCGCTCCGGGAGCCGCGCGGTTGCGGCAGCCGGCACACGGGGCGTCAACGCCTCGCCCCACGGGACGGATAAGCGGGCGGCCGCCCGCTCGATCAGATGAGACGGCTTGCTGTCGGTGTTCAAAAGAACCCCTTGCCATGCGGCAGCTGATGAATTGCTAAACCGCCGTACATGGCGATCAGGACGAGCAGCGCGGTTAGTAACGTCACGCCCTGGAAATACACCCTGCGACGATGCGGCTGGATAATCGCGGAGATGGCGCCGAGCACCGGAACGCCCAGCTCGCGCAGTTGACCGATGTCGTTGGTCGACTCATCCGTCTGGGCGAGCAGGAGCGCGAGGCCGGCAGCGGCCCCGAGCCCTGCCAGCAGCACGCCGGAATCGAGCAGGATGCGGGGTGGGGCCACCGGGTCGATCGGCAGTTGCGGCGGATCGATTACCCGCAATCGCACGCGATCGGCGCCGGTATCTGCCGCCGCGGTGATCAGCGACGCTTCCCGCCGCGACAGAAGCTCCTCATACTGCCTGCGCAGGACGGCGTAGCCGCGGTCGAGATTTTCGTACTTCGCCTGCACCTCGGGCACGCTGCGCGCCAGCGTCTCCAAATGCGCAAGCTTGGCGCGCGCCACGGCGAGCTGCTGCTTCAGGTCTGCAATCATGACGCCGTCAATCAGGTGGCGCATTTTGTCTTGTTCGTACGCCGGATTGGGAAGCGTCACGCCGGTTTGTTGGTCGGCCGGTGGGGGTTGTTTCAGCGCCTGTTGAATTTGGGCTTTCAACGCAGCGACCATCTTCTGCTGCATAATGACGTCGGGGTTTTGCTCGGTGTCGGCGACGAGCAACTCGTTAAGCTTTGATTCCGCCGCCGCCAATTGTGTCGCAAGATCGTTCGCGTCACGCGAGGTGCCCGCCAACCCCGGCGGCAACTGGCCTTGCAGCGTCTGCGGCGTGACCCGCAGCTCCTCCTGTAAGGCCGCTTGACCCGTTTCCGCCCTTTGTAATTCCGCCTCGAGGCGGCTCACGTCCGCGGCGGCCGCTTGCACCGGCGCGCCGCCATTGCCGGCCATCGGCAGGATCTCGTAATATTTGCTGATGAAGGCGGCCCGCCGCTGTTCCGCGGCCCGCAACTGCTTTTCGAACAAGGCGATCTGCTCGTTGAGAAAGCGCTGGGCGTTTTGCATGTCCGACATGCTGCTGCCGGTGGCTTCCTCCATGAAAATGTTGACGAGTCCGGACACCACCTGGAATGCCAGTTGCGGGTTCTTATTGCGGTAGCGGATGGTAAAAAGGTTTGGTCCGTCGTTCGTGATCGCGACGGCCTTCGCCAAATTCTGGACCAGCGCTTGCTGCTGCGCCGGGTCCGTTACATAAAGATTGAGATTCGTGGCACTGATCAGCTTGTCGAGGTTGGGGCGCGCCAGCAGCGTGCGCTGCATCATATCGAGCTGGCTTTGCGTGCGCGTCTCGATCGCCAGCCCCCTCAACAGCGGCGTCAGCACCGCGTCGGTATCGACATAAAGGCGCGCTTCCGACTCGTAGGAGTTGGGGATGAAGTGGACACCGACCCAGCCGAGAAGGCAGACCCCCCAGGCGGCGGCAACCAGAAGCCAGCGCCGGCGCCACGCGATCGCGCAGGCTTGCCGGACCAGAGCATACCAACGGTCCATGTGCGTTTCCCGTCAGAACCACGCTTGCGGCACAAACAATGTATCCCCCGGTCTCATCGGCACATTCTGGGAGAGGTCTCCCTTGTCCATCAGATCGGCGAGCCGCACGTTGAAGCGTTTCACGCCGCTCGGCTCCTGCCGCACAATTACCGCATCATTGCCATCGGCGAACTGGGTCAGGCCCTTGGCGGCGATCATCAGGTCGAGCACCGACAGCTGGGCATGATAGGGGATCGCAACCGGCTGTCCCACCTGACCGATTACTCTGACTTCATCGTTAGGCGGTCCCTGGAACGAAGTCACCATGACCGTGACGACCGGCTCCTTGACGTACTTCTTCAATCGGTTCTCGATTGCCGCGGCAAGCTGCACCGGCGTCTTGTTCAGGGCAACGACGTTGGGAACCAGCGGCGTCGAGATGCGTCCGTCCGGTCTGACCGAAACCACGGCGCTGAGCTCCGGCGCACGATAAACGAAGATGTTGAGCGTGTCGAACACCCCGATGCGGTATTCCGGCGTGGCCGGCGGCGGTTGGCCGACCAGGCTCGGATTGGCCGTGCACGCGCCGAGAACAAGCGCCAGCCCGCAAAAGAGGGCACGCCGGCAAAGCAGCGCCGCAGAAAACAGCCCCCGATCGCATGCGCTCATTGCCAATTCTGCCGGTGCCAATTCTGCCGGTTCGCCCTGCCGTGCCGCGGCGCAGTCCACGCCATCGCTTCCTGCTTCGACAGCGGCATGCCAGGCAAGTGATCACATCCGGATGAATAACGCCTGCGATACTCGTCGAGAAAAAGTGCAGCAACCGAAACGCCGCGTCCCCATGTCGCTTTAGCGCCAACCCGGTGGGTCGAACAAGTGTTCGCTCGGCCGCTCGCGTCCCGCCTCTTTGCAGGACCGACGGACAAGCCCTCTAACCTGTTGATCACAATCAGCATGCGGATCTCACAGGTGTTATAGGGGAAGCACTGACGCGACGTCAATCGGCTCACCTTCGCAGCGCGCGACCTTGTCCCGTCGGCCGAATCGGCGAGGGGCGCAGGCGGACGGCCGCGCGGCCCACGCGGCGAGCATTTTTCAAGCACCGGCGGGTTAACATTGTCGTTACGCTTTAGCGGTACCGCTTGCTGAAGATGGTAAAGCGTATCAAAATGATATGGATTCCCCGCGAAAGGCGGCTAAAATTAAGAAAGGCGCAGACCTTGTTAACCATGGTTGGCGAGCCTGATGACATGCAACGGTCATTAACCTTTCGCTCGCACGGTGACTTTTCGCGGGCAGGGGGCGCTTCCGTGGCGACGGGGCCGCGCGACGGAAGGCGTTCGATCTTTGGCGCCGCTTGGCTCGACCGGGTGTAGGGATGCATTGGTTCGCGGGGCGAATAGCCGATGCCGTCAGGAGCGCATCGGCGCTGCCGGTTGCCCTATCAGTCGCGCACGCCAACTTTCCGTCGGCTCTCCGCGTCCGCGCCGCGTCGCGCCGCGTGGTCGTGCTGGCGGACGGCGAGGCGGGCGCCTTGCTCGGTCGGATCTGCCGCAATCCCGACCGGCCGGTCGAGATCGTGGACGTGATCGACCTCGGCGACACCGCCAAGCTCGATCGGTTCGCCCGGGAGTTGCAATGCGACGGTCTGCGGCGCAACCGCATCTCTGGGATCGTCGTCGCGTCGGTCGACCAGCGGCGGCTGCCGAGCGAATTGCTGCTGCGCTGCCGGGTGCACGGCATCCCGGTGCTGAGCGAAGCGGGGTTTTTGGAACGCGAGGCACGGCGGATCGACATCGACGGCCACGACGCCAGCTGGTTTCTCTGCACCCACGGCTTTCGCTACAGCTCGCTTGAGACGCTGGAAAAGCGGGTTCTCGACGTATTGATCGCGACGGCGCTGCTGTTTCTGACCCTGCCGCTGATGCTGCTGGTCGCGCTGCTGATCCGCCTCGATAGCCGCGGCCCCGTGCTCTATCGGCAGGAGCGGGTCGGCCTTGGCGGGCGGGTCTTTACCCTCTGCAAGTTCCGCAGCATGCGCGCGGACGCCGAGAGCACCGGTCAGCCGCGCTGGGCGGCGGCGGCCGACCCGCGCATTACCCGCGTCGGCCGCTTCATCCGCTTTACCCGGATCGACGAGTTGCCGCAGTTGCTCAACGTGCTGCGCGGCGACATGAGCATGGTTGGCCCACGCCCGGAACGGCCCTATTTTGTTGAAATGCTGGCGGCCGCAATCCCGCTCTACACCGCGCGGCATTGGGTCAAGCCAGGAATCACCGGCTGGGCGCAGGTCAATGCGCCGTACGGCGCCTCGGTCGAAGGAGCGCGCGAGAAACTCTCCTATGATCTCTATTATATCAAGCGGCGCGGCTTTTTGCTTGATATGCTGATTCTGCTTCGCACGCTGCGCGTTGTATTGCTGCAAGAGGGAGCGCGGTAGCTGGAAAGCGGTTTGTGGAGCGGAACCTATAGCGGGATGCTGTTTGCCGTTGCGGCCGGCGCCTACGGGTTGCTGCTGCTGCTGATCCTGCTGTCGCCGCGCGCCGACATCACCCGCGTGCTGCTGGCCGGCGCCTGCGCCATGACCGCGGCGGCGGCGGCGGGAATGGTCGTGGGCTGGGGCGGTTTGCACCCGAGCGGCGCCGCTCTGACGTTGGCCTTTACCGGCAGTTGGTGCGCGTTTGCGCTGCATCTGTTGCACAAGCAGATGGCGGGCGAGGCTTGGGCATTCTGGGCGATCGTGGCGGGCGGCATCGCGATCGGAGCGGCGGTGCTCGGGTTCGGGTTGACGCCGATGAGCGCCGCCGCGGCGGCCGACGGCCGGTCGCTGCGACTGGTGGGCGAATTGGCGGCGCGGCTCGCCCTCGCGGTGTACGGCGTCCTGTTGGTCGAAAACCTGTACCGCAATGCTGATCCGGACGGGCGCTGGCACATCAATACGCTTTGCGTCGGCCTCGGCGGCATGTTCGCCTACAGCGTTTTGCTTTATGCGGATGCGCTGCTGTTCCGCCGGGTTTCCCCGTTGCTGTGGAGCGGCCAGGCGATTGCTGCGGTGATGGCGGTCCCGCTGCTCGCGGTCGCGGCGGCGCGCAACCGGCAATGGGCCATCGACATCCACGTGTCGCGGGCGGCGGTGTTTCATACCGCGACGCTGATCGGCAGCGGCATTTTCCTGCTCGCGTTGGCGGCAACCGGCGAACTGTTTCGCGGCCTGGCCGCCGGCTGGGGCGAGTTGGCCGAGATGACGCTGTTGATTGCCGGGATCGCGGCCATCGCCGTCGTACTGACCTCGGGATCGGCGCGGTCCTACATCCGGCGCCTCCTGGCGGATAATTTCTACACGCATCGCTATGATTATCGGCGGGAATGGCTGAAGAGCATCGAGACGCTCGCTGTTGTGCCGGGGCTCGCCGGGATTCAGGCGCGGGTAATCCGTGCGGTCGCCGATGTCGCGGACAGTCCCGCCGGAGTGCTGTTTGTGCGCGATCTCGGCGGCAGCAGGTTTCAATGGGCCGGTTCATGGAACCACCCGGCGGTATCTGAACCGCAGGCGGCAGACGACGCCTTCGCGGCGCTGTTCCGTGACGGCGAGTGGGTGATCGAATTGACGCAGGCTTCCGTGCGCCCGGCTTGGCTTGCGGCCATCCCGGGTGCGTGGCTTGCCGTGCCGTTGACGCAAAAGGCGGAGCTGATCGGATTTGTCGTGCTTGTGCGCCCGCGCGCGCCGTTGCGGCTCGACCGCGAAACCTTTGACCTGTTGCGGATCGTGGCGCGACAATCGGCGATCCACGTCGCCGAGCAGCGGACGGCGCAGGCGTTGTCCGAGGTCCAGCAGCTGAGCGACTACAGCCGGCGGTTTGCCTTCGTCGTGCACGACATGAAAAATGTTGCAAGCCAGCTCGGCATGATCGCGCACAATGCGCGGAGCCATCGCGACGACCCGGAATTTCAGCAGGATGTGTTCGTCACGGTGGCGAGCGCCTTCGAGCGGATGAGCAACCTGTTGGCGCGGCTGCGTCCAAACCTGCCGCCGGTGACCGACGGGCTCATCGTCCCGGCAGATCTGATCCGCGACGAGGTCGCCTCGTTGTGCCGGCAGCACAGCAGGGCGATCGAGGTGGAGACGGACGGCGGCGCCGCTGCCGTCGCGATGGACGACGCGGCCTTTCGTTCGGTGATCCGCCACCTGTGCGAAAACGCGCTCGAAGCGTCGCGTGAGCGCGTCGCCGTGCGGCTGCGCCACGATCCGTTGCGCCTTGAGGTCGACATCGCCGACGACGGCCCGGGCATGAATGCGGAATTCATCCGCGACCGGCTGTTTCGGCCGTTGGGTTCGGGTAAGCGCGGCGGCTTTGGCATCGGCGCCTATCAAGCCCGCGAACTCGTTCGCGCTGCGGGCGGCGATCTTCTCGTGATCAGTCGCCCGGACTGCGGCACAACGATGCGGATCATCCTGCCGGCCATCGGCAAGCGCGCCAGCGCCGAGCCCGAGCCGACGACGCGGGCGGCGGAATGACCAGCGATAAGCTGCTCATTGTCGAGGATGACGACGGGCTCGCGCGGCAATACCGTTGGGCGCTGGCGGAATATCAGCTCTTTTTCGCCTCGATGCGGCAGAAGGCAGCGGCGATTGCCGCGCGCGAGCATCCCCCCGTGGCGCTCATCGATCTCGGCCTGCCGCCCGACCCGGACGGTTCCAGCGAGGGGCTGGCATTGCTGGAGGAAATTCTCGCTGTCGCACCCGATACCAAGATCGTCGTCGCAACCGGCCGCGAAGGCATCAACGACGCGCTGCGGGCGGTGGCGCTCGGCGCCTTCGATTTCTACCGCAAACCGGTCGATGTTGAAGTTCTGCGCATCATCCTCGCGCGCGCCTACAATCTGGCGCGGCTTGAAGAAGAAAACCGGCATCTTCAGGGTCGACCGATGCTGTCGCCGATCGCGCGGATCATCACCGGCGACGAGGCGATGCTGCGGCTTTGCCGCAGTATTGAAAAGCTGGCCACCACCGACGTCACCGTTCTGATCCTCGGGGAGAGCGGGACCGGCAAGGAAGCGCTGGCGCATGCCCTTCACGAATTGGGGCCGCGGGCCGGCATGCCCTTTGTTCCGATCAATTGCGCCGCGATTCCCGAGACACTGCTCGAAAGCGAGCTGTTCGGACACGAGCGGGGCGCCTTCACCGGCGCGGTGCGGCAGACGATCGGCAAGATCGAGACCGCCAATCGGGGAACCCTGTTTCTCGACGAGATCGGCGATCTTCCGCAGCCGCTGCAGGTGAAGCTGTTGCGCTTTCTGCAGGACCAGGTGATCGAGCGGATCGGCGGGCGGCAACCGATTCGGGTCGATGTCCGGATCGTGTGCGCGACCAATGCGAATCTCGAAACCAAGATGGCGAACAGCGAATTCCGCGAGGATCTGTTCTATCGGCTGAACGAAGTCACGGTGCGGGTTCCGCCGCTGCGCGATCGCGCCGGCGATCCCGTGCTGCTGGCCAATTTCTTCCTGAGCAACTTCGCGATGGAATTCCGGCGTCGGCTCAAGGGGTTCAGCCCGGCGGCGATGTCCGCGATCGCCGCCTACAACTGGCCGGGCAACGTGCGCGAGCTGGAAAACCGGGTCAAGCGGGCGGTTGTCATGTCGGAACAGCCGGTTATCGAGCCAGCCGATCTCGAATTGGCACCGGCAGCCGACCAGGCCGATCTCGACATCCGCGTTGCCCGCACGAGGGTCGAGCGGCAGATGATCCAATTGGCTCTCGCGCGCAGCAACGGCACCATCGTGACGGCGGCCAAGCTGTTGGGGATCAGCCGGCCCACTCTCTACGCCCTGATGGAAGCGCACGGCATGTCCACCGCCGCCGATCCGCAAGCCGGCGACGCGGAACTCGCGTCCCCCGGCGAAACCGATGATGCATAGGAGATCGTAAGCGTGCGCATTCGCCTGTTTGAGACCGCCCTCTTTTTGGGGCTGCTTTCCGTCGGATTATTCGCCGGTCCGCCGCGTGCCGTTGGCTCAACCAGCTATCTCGATGAAGCGCAACGGCTGGAGGCCGGCGGTCAGCTGCGGGCGGCGGAAATCGAATTGAAAAACGCCGTCCGCAACGACCAGTCGAACATGACCGCGCATTATCGCTTGGCCGTCGTCGAATTGCAGCTGGGGGAAGCCGCGGCGGCGGAGCACGAGGCGAGCGTGGCGCGGGCGGGCGGCTTCGACCCCGAGAAGGTGGTCCCGCTGCTTGCCGACGCCTACCTGCTGCAAGGCAAATTCCGCGCGCTGCTGGAGCAATTCCCGGCGATCTCCGGCAGCGCAACGCAGCGGGCGAATGTCCTCGTGGCGCGCGGCTATGCGCAGCTGGCGCTGCAGCAGCGGGACGCCGCGAAGGCATCGTTCGAAAAGGCGCAACAATTGGCGCCCAAGGCAACGCGGCCGATCCTGGCGGAAGCCAAGCTGGCGCTCGAAGGCCATGATTTGGCGAAAGCGGGCAGCCTGTACGACCGGGCGCTGACCCTCGCTCCGAAATCGCCCGAGGCCCTCGTCGGCAAGGCCGACGTGCTGCGCATTCAGGGCGATGCCAAAGGGGCGCTGGCCCTGCTCGACAAAACCCTCGCCGCCTCGCCGGATTTTGTTCAGGCAAGGCTCGTGCGGGCGCAAATCCTGCTGGCGCAACGCAAGGACCAGGAGGCCGAGACCGATATCCAGGCGGTGATGCGGCTGCAACCGCAGAACGGCGCGGCCTACTGGCTCGACGCCCTGGTCGCGCTGAACAAAAGAGACTTCAAAAAGGCCAATGCCGATCTGCAACGGATCTCGGGGCTGATCGCCAAGATTCCGCGCGGCTACTACGTGCAGGCGCTCGTCCAGTTCAATCTGCATCAGCTGGACCAGGCGGCGGATTCGGCGCAGCGCTTCGTGGCGCGAAACCCGGATGATCTCGCGGGCCATAAGCTGTTCGGATTGATCGAATTGGCGCTTCACCATCCTGCCCAGACGATCGACGCATTGTCCAAGTTCGACATCGCGGGCAAAGCCGATGCCGGCACGCTCGACCTTTTGGGACGCGCCTACGCCGAACTCGGTCTCTCGTCCAGGGCCTTGGCGGCCTTCGACCAGGCGATCAAACTGGCGCCGAAAAATGCCGCCTTGCGCCTGCGGGCGGGCGCGACGCAGTTGCGCCTCGGCGACCGGAGCGCCGGGGTAGAGGACTTGCAGCAGTCGCTCGACCTGGCGCCTTCCGCACCGGCCGGCGAAATGCTGGTATTGACCGATCTGGCGGCGGCGCATTGGCAGGATGCGCTCGCCACCGTCGCCAAGCTGCAAAAGGCAGGGCCGCACAGCCCAATCCCCGGAAATCTCTTGGGTCTGGTCAAGTTGGCGCAGTTCGACCTGCCGGGGGCGCGCGCGCAATTTGCCGATCTGGCGCAGAAATATCCGAAATACCTGCCGGCCCGGCTGAACCTCGCCCATGTTCTGAGCCTCGAGGGCAAATCCGACGAGGCGGCGAATGCCCTGAGGCAGATACTCGCGCAGGAACCGGCCAACGGCGTCGTGCTGACGCGCCTCGTCAACCTGCTGCTGCGCGAGGGCAAGCCCGACGCGGCGATCAGCGCCGCCGAGCAGGCGCACAGCGCGGCACCCACTAATGTCGGCATCACCGTCGGGCTCATCGATCTGTATCTTCGCCTCGGCCACAAGGACAAGGCGTTGGCGCTCGCTCGCCAGGAACCGGGCATCAACACCGTAGCCGATTTCCCGCTGATCGCAGCGCGGGCGCGGGCCGAGTTTGCGGCCGGTCACAAGAAAGAGGCGCTGCAAACCTATCAGCGGCTCATCATGATCGCACCGAAACGCCTCGATTTGCGCCTCCATTACGCGCAGGCGGTGCTTGCCGAGGGCGACAGCGCAGGCGCGCGACGGGCGATCGACGAGGCGATCAAGCTGGCCCCCGACAACGCGCGGTTGGCCGCCGCCAGCATCGCCATCGAATTGAAGATCGGCGGCGTCAAGGCGGCACTCGCAAAAGCGGCCGAGCTGCGCAAAAGCGACTCTAATCTGGCGCCGGAATCGGTGCTCGACGGCGCCGTTTACATGGCCGCTCACCAATACGACCAGGCGGCCGAGTTTTACGCCAAGGCATTCCAGCAATCGCCCTCGACACTGCTCGCGCTGCGGCTGTTCCAGGCCAGGCTGGCGGGCGGCAAGGACAAGGCGGCGGTGGCCGGTCTGAGCAAATGGTTTGCCGCAAACCCGAACGATATCGCGGTTGCCGAGGTGCTCGGCGGTGTTGCGTTGAAGGGGCATGACTTCGACGACGCCAAGAAGGACTTCGAGCTGGTGCTGGACAAGTCGCCGCAGGATGTCGTCGCGCTCAACAATCTCGCCTGGCTCTCGCAGAAATCCGGCGACCTCGATGGGGCGCGGGCATTAGCCGAGCGCGCCTACCTGCTGTCGCCCAACCTGCCGCAGGCCGCGGATACGCTCGGCTGGATCCTGGTCCAACAGGGCCAGGCGGCCAATGCGATCGGTCTGTTGCAGGAAGCGAACGCCGGGCTGCGGTTGGATTCGACGATCCAGTATCATCTCGCCGTGGCGCTCAACGACACCGGTCACCGCGATCAGGCGATGGCCTTGCTGACGCCGCTGCTCAAGGGAACGTCGCAATTCGACGACAAGTCGGCTGCGGAGAAGCTGTTCGCCGAGCTGTCAAAGAAATAACGGCGGCTTCCCGCGCGCTCAGGCCCAGCGGCGCTTCCATTCCTGGAACATCAGCACATCCCACAGCGCATACTGCCAATTGCGCCGGCCGGACTGGTGCTCCAGCCATTTCTGCCGGATCGGCTCGGGGTTGAAGAGGTCGTCGGCGCGCATCGCGGCGGGATCAAGCAGATCCTCGGCCCAGTCCCGCAGCGGGCCGCGCAGCCAGATCGCGATCGGCGACTCGAACCCCTGCTTTTTGCGTTCGAACAGTGCCGGCGGCACATAACGGGCCAGAACCTCCTTCAGGATGACCTTTGTTCGCGTGCCGGCCAGCTTGCAGGCGAGCGGCAGCCGCAACGCAAATTCGATGACGCGGTGGTCGAGGATGGGGCACCGCCCCTCGAGGCTCACCGCCATCGTGGCGCGATCGACCTTGGTCAGGATGTCGTCCGGCAGATACGTCAACAAATCGATAAACATCATTCGTTCCGCGAAATCGGGGATCCGGTTGGATGCCACGCCGGTCCACAGCGGGTCCACCCGCTCGCTGGCGCCCGGCACCAGCGCCTCGGGTTCGGCCCACAGGCTGCGGATCTCCCGGAAAACCAGATCGCGGCTGGGGAGCCTCATCCAGGCCGCGAGCTTGTGCGCGCGATCGCCCAGCCGCTCCGGCATGATCGCCGCCGGCGCCAGCCGTGCCAGCGAGTCCCATGCCGCGGGGCTCGGCACCGTCAACAGGGCCGCCAGGCCCTGGCGCGCCGCCATCGGCAACGTCGCGGTGAGGCCGCCGAGTCGGGCGCCGAACTGATACCAGGGATAGCCGTGAAACAATTCGTCGCCGCCGTCACCGGACAGCGCGACGGTCACCTCGCTGCGCGCCAGCTTTGCGACCAGCAGCGTCGGGATCTGCGACGCGTCGGCAAACGGTTCGTCGAACCATTCCGTCAGGCTCGGGATCAGATCAAGCGCGGCCTGCGGCGAAACGTAAAGCTCGGTGTGTTCGGTGCCGAGATGCTCGGCGATCGCCTTGGCATACGGCGCCTCGTTATAGCGCGGCTCGTCGAAGCCGATCGCGAAGGTTTTAACGGGGCGCGTGCTTTGCTTCTGCATCAACGCGACGATCGTCGAACTGTCGATGCCGCCGGACAGAAAGGCGCCGAGCGGCACATCGGCAACCATGCGCCGCCGCACCGCATCGCTCAGCAGATGATCGAGTTCGCCGGTCCAATCGTGACCGTTCGGCCGTGCCCGCGGCGCCGCGGCCGCGTCAAGCGGGTCCCAATAGACGTATTCCGTCGCTTCGCCGGCATGCGGCCCGTCGGCCGGGATCGCCAATGCGGTGCCCGGCTGCAGTTGCCGAATGCCCGTCAGTACCGAGCACCCGGAAGGGAAATAGCCGAAGCGCAGATAGCTGAGCAGGGCCCCGCGGTCGATCACGCGCTCGCACGCCGGATGCGCCATCAACGCCTTGAGCTGCGAACCGAACAGCACGACGCCGCCAAAGCAACCGTAATAGAGCGGCTTTTTGCCGATCCTGTCGCGCAGCAGCCACAAGGTGCGGGTGCGCCCGTCCCACCAGGCCAACGCGAACATGCCGACCAGCCGCTTCGCGGCGGCGACGACCCCCCAGGCCTCGAACGCCTCGACCAGCAGTTCCGTATCGGAATGGCCGCGCAAGCGAATGCCGCGCGTTTCGATATCCGGCCGCAGTTCCTCGGGATTGTAGACTTCGCCGTTGTACGACAGGACTGAAGCGCCGCTGGCCGAGATCATCGGTTGCGCGCCGGCCTCGCTCAGATCGATGATCGAGAGCCGCCGATGGCCGAGCACAACCCCCGCCGCGGCATCGGCCCACACGCCGGCGGCGTCGGGGCCGCGATGAGCGATCGGCAGGGTCATCGCGCGCCCCAGTTCCGCCGCGGCCTCCTGCCCGAAGCGGCGTTTCAGATCGACGAAGCCGGCGATTCCGCACATGATGTCGCTCTCCACCGAACTTGACAGCGTGTGTGCAATCAAAATAGCGTATCACAGGCATAACCACGACGCAGCATTCCGTTGTGCCTCGCTTCTCACACAATTTATCGGCCGCCATGGCGCCACGACCGGCGAGCAACTTGTTTACTTCCTGGCAACGCTGCAGAACCATTATCGGGCTAAGGGTATATAGGGGATGCGGGTGTTAGCAACTCTTGTGACGCCGCTCCGCGTCGGGGGCTGCGGCGAACGCTCACCGGGCGGCCGCCGGTGAGCAGGCCGTCGCCGGAGCCGACCGCGACGCCGCCCAGCCGCTTGCGGGTTCTCGTCTTTACAACCGTGTTCCCCAACGCCGCGCAGCCGCTGCACGGCACCTTTGTG
>DATJUL010000220.1:0-2235 GCA_035502295.1 Allostellaceae bacterium
CTCGGGCAGGTGGCCGATGCCGGGCAGCGTGACGAGACGCGCATCGGGCACGGTCGCGAGCAGCGCTGCGGCGTTTGTCTCGGCCGGCGCGACCCGGTCCTCCTCGCCCTGAATCAAGAGGAGCGGCAGCGCGAGGCCGGCGCCGAGCGGCGCCGCTTCGCCGCCGGCGATAAACCGCGCCGCCTGCATGAAGCCCTCCGGGTTGGTCGCGCGCAGCACCTGTTGCACCAGCGCGACGGTCGCGGGGGAGGCGGCCGCGCCGAGCAACGCCTTGACCCGCGCGCCGAAGCTCCAGCCGCCCGAGGCGATCATCGCCGCGCGCGCCGCGATGCTGCGCTCGCGCTGCTCGGGCGAGAGGTCGTGCGCGATCGCGGTGCCGGTGAAGACGGCCCGGCCGATGCGGCCGGGATGGTCATACGCGAAGGCCTGGGCGATGCGCGTGCCGAAGGAATTGGCGACGACATCGAACCCGGCGATATCGAGCGCATCGAGGAAATCGGCGAGCGCGTCGGCGTAATCGCTGCCGCTCGGCGTCTCGGCGACGAGGTTGTCGCTCAAGAGATAGCCGGGCGCGTTCCAGGCGATCGGCCGCCAGCGCCCGGCCAGCGCCGCGAACTGATAGCGCCAGTGCAGCGAATTGGCGCCGATCCCGTGCAGCAGCAGCACCGGGCGCGCGTCGCGCGGTCCGGCTTCCATGTAGCTGAAGCGGTCGCCGCAATAGCGCCGCCGCGACCCGGCCGGGATCGCGGCGAACGACAATTCGGGCAGCGGCGGATGGTCGGCCATGCCGCCTCTTACATCTTCAGCAGGCGCTTCGCGTTGCCGCTGAGAATCTTGGCCTTGTCCTCGGCCGACAACTGCACGCGCGCCATCCAGGCGGTGCCGGGCGCGTTGTCGACAAACGGGTAATCGACCGAGAACAGAATGCGGTCCGTCCCCAGTTCCAGCATGCAGCACAGCAGCGCCGGGTCGGAAAAGAAGCCGCTCGTTGTGATCCAGAAATGCTCGCAGAACGCGTCGCGAAACCAGCTTGGCCCGGCGCCGTCGCGTTGCAAGGCCATGTTGATGCGCCACAGGTAGAACGGCAGGCCTTCGCCCAAATGGCCGAGGATGATCTTGAGGCGCGGATATTCGTCGAAGATGCCGCTCAGCACGAGGCGGATGCCCTGCGTCGCGGTCTCGACGGTAAAGCCCCAGGCGGCGCGCAGGATATTCGGAAATTTCTGCGCGTATTCCTTGTAATAGGCGTCGATGACGGCCGGGTGGGGCACCGCCGGGTGCAGATAGAGCGGCACGTCGAGCGCTTCGGCGCGCTGGAAAATCGGCCAGAAGCGCCGCTCGTCGAGAAACCGGCCGCCGGCCAGCCCGTGCACCATCGCGCCCTTGAAGCCGAGCCGCGTCACCGTGCGTTCGAGTTCGGCGGCGGCGGCTGTGGGATCGGCGGTCGGCAGCATGGCGAAGGCGGCAAAACGGTCGGGATGGGATCGCACGGTCTCGGCGAGGCGGTCGTTAGCCGCCCGCGCAAGGCGCACCGCCAGCGCGGCGTCGGCGATCTTTTGGATGGACGGCGCGCCATGCGACAGGACCTGGATGTCGATGCCGGCGGCGTCCATGTCGGCGATGCGGCCTTGTCCGACGTCGTCGAGCAACGCCGCGACCCGGCCGGCGCCGGACGCCGCGTCCCGCCCGGCCATATGCGGCTTTACCTCGGGATCGAGATAATGCTCCTCGAGCGCGATGACCTGCGGCCGCGGCGCCATACAACTTCCTCCCATCGGTCAGCCGGATCCCGCCACGCTGCCCCGGCGGAAGCTGGGGCCCACGGTTCAGGCGCGCAACGAATCGGACGGTGGGTCCCGGCTTGCGCCGGGACGGCGTAGCGACCAGTCGGTCGCTATGCCGCTTTTTCGTACGGGTAGCGGCGAATCTTCTCGACGTTGCGGCCTTCGATCCGAATCAGCTTGGTCGAGGCGTCGCGCCGCGGCGAATGCAGGTCGCCTTCATTGTAGACGTAGGCGGCACCGGGTTGCAGCGCATAGTCGCGAACGTGGCTGACCTTGCCGGTCGCCTGCTCGCTGGCCGGCGATACGAGCGCCCAATCGCTCATTACCGTCTCGCCTTCCGCCTGGCCGTAGATCGCCCAGGTCGGCCCGTGATCGTGCGGCGCGCTCTGCTTGGCGCCATGGTAGACATGGCCGAGAATGCAGAAGCCGAGCTGCGGATCCTCAAAGAGGA
>DATJUL010000221.1:0-3684 GCA_035502295.1 Allostellaceae bacterium
TTCACCAAGACGACACTGAAGCCGCCGCTCGGCAGCGGCCCCTACGCCGTCGAGACCGTGCAGCCCGGCCAGTCGATCACCTATAAGCGGGTCGTCGATTACTGGGGCGCCGACTTGCCGGTCAACAAGGGCCGGTACAACGCCGATACGCTTCGCTACGATTATTATCGCGATCCGACCGTCGCGCTGGAAGCCTTCAAGGCCGGCGATTACGACATACGGCAGGAAAATTCCTCGAAAGCATGGGCCACCGGCTATGACTGCCCGGCTCTGCGCCAAGGCCTCATCAAAAAGGTCGCGATCCCCAACCGATTGCCGAGCGGCATGCAGGGGTTCGGCTACAATCTGCGCCGGCCGATGTTTCGCGACCCGAGGGTGCGCGCGGCGCTCGCCTATGCCTTTGATTTCCAGTGGTCGAACAAAAACCTGTTCTACGGGCTCTACACCAGGACCCGCAGCTATTTCGACAATTCCGACCTCGCCGCGACCGGCCTGCCGTACGGCGAGGAACTGGCCATCCTGGCGCCGTTCCGCGGCCAGATCCCGGCGGAGGTGTTCACCAAGGAATACAACCCGCCGACCTACACGACCGCGTTCACGCTGCGCGACGGCCTCATCGCGGCGATCAAGTTGTTGAAAGACGCGGGCTGGAGCTTCAAGGGCAGCAAGCTCGTCAACGACAAGACGGGCCAGCCGCTGGCCTTTGAATTTCTGCTCAACGACCCGCAGATGGAGCGGATCGTCTTACCGTTCACCGACAATCTGAAGCGCATCGGGGTCATCGCGACGGTGCGCCTCGTCGATACCGCGCAATACCAGCAACGCATGAACACGTTCGACTACGACATGGCGGTCATGGTGTTTCCCGAATCGCTGTCGCCGGGCAACGAACAGCGCGAATTCTGGGGATCGCAGGCCGCCGACCAGGAGGGCAGCAGCAACCTTCTCGGCGTCAAAAACCCGGTCGTCGACCGGCTCATCACCGGGCTGGTCAACGCGCCGACGCGCACCAGCCTCGTCGCCCATGTGCACGCGCTCGACCGGGTATTGCAGTACGGCTATTACGTCATTCCCAATTTTCACAATACGGCGTTCTGGGTCGCCTTTTGGGACAAGATCCGCCGACCGCAGATCGCGCCCAAATATGGCCTCGGCTTCAGCACCTGGTGGATCGACGAAGCCGCCGCCCGGGCGATCGCCGCGAAGAAAGCCGGGGCGACGAAGTGAGAGTCGCGGTGTCGTTGCGAGCGAAGCGAAGCAATCCGAGGGGGATTGCGTCGTCGCCGCACGGCTCCTCGCAATGACGCGTCGGCGCTGATCGGTGCGATGATCGCCTATATCTTCCGCCGCATCCTGTTGATGATCCCGACCTTGTTCGCGATCATGGTCGTCAATTTCTTCATCGTGCAGGCGGCGCCCGGCGGGCCGATCGAGCAGATGATCGCCAAGTTGAAGGGCAGCGAGGTCTCGGCCCTGGCGCGCGTGACCGGCGGCGGCGGCGAGGTGTTGAAAGGCGGCGCCGCCCAGGTCGGCCAGAGCAGTTATCGCGGCGCGGTCGGCCTCGATCCCGCCTTCATCGCGCAATTGCGCAAGGAATACGGCTTTGACAAGCCGCCGCTCGAACGCTTCTTCCTGATGATGAAGAATTACGCGACGTTCAATCTCGGCAACAGCTTCTTCCAGGACCGCAGCGTCATCAGCCTCATTGAAGCGCGGCTGCCGGTGTCGATCTCGATCGGCTTGTGGACGACGCTGATCACCTATCTCGTGTCGATCCCGCTCGGCATCAGAAAGGCGGTCCGCGACGGCACCCGCTTCGACGTGTGGACCAGCGCCGTCATCATCGTCGGCTATGCGGTGCCGAGCTTTCTGTTCGCGGTCCTGCTGATCGTGCTGTTCGCCGGCGGCAGCTATTGGACGATCTTCCCGCTGCGCGGCCTCGTCAGCGACAATTGGTGGTCGCTCGACTGGCCGCAGCGCATCGTCGATTATTTCTGGCACATCGCGCTGCCGATCGCCGCCTTGGTCATCGGCGGCTTTGCGACGCTGACGATGCTGACCAAAAACTGCTTTCTCGACGAGATCAACAAGCAATATGTGCTGACCGCCCGCGCCAAGGGCCTGACCGAGCGCCGCGTCCTCTACGGTCATGTGTTCCGCAACGCGATGCTTCTGGTCGTCGCCGGCTTTCCGGCGGCGTTCATCGGCATCCTGTTCACCGGCGCCTTGCTGATTGAGGTGATCTTCTCGCTGCCCGGTCTCGGCCTCCTCGGCTTCGAGGCGGCGATCAACCGCGACTATCCGATCATGTTCGGTTCGCTGTATGTGTTCACGCTGATCGGGCTGGTCCTGAAGCTGCTGAGCGATTTGACCTACATGCTGATCGACCCGCGCATCGATTTCGGCCGCCGCGGCGCGTGACCGCCGGCCGGCACATCTGTGAGATCGTCGAACACCGCCGCGTGGTAGATTGCCCTCCGCGCGACGGGAGCCGACGGATCGTCAATCGATGAAATATGTCGAGCGCGTGCTGCAGCCGGGCGAGACCGTGGTGTATGCGACGCGCCTGCACTGGATCCTGTACCTGCGCGCGATCGCGCTGCTGGTGCTGTCGCTGGCCTGTCTGATCGCGGCGGCAAGCGTCGCCCTTTCGGCCGTCGTGCTGGCGCTGCAGATTGCCGCCGGGGTGCTGGCGCTGCTGGCCGCCATCGCCGCGCTCGGCGCCCTGATCCGCCGCACGACGACCGAGTTTGCGATCACCGATCGGCGCGTGATCTACAAGACCGGCCTCCTGCGGCGGCACACGATGGAGATCAACCGCTCCAAGGTCGAAACGGTCGGCGTCGACCAGTCGATCCTCGGCCGCGTGCTCTCTTACGGCACGGTCATCGTGCGCGGCACCGGCGGCAGCTTCGAGCCGATCCGGTTCATCGGCGAGCCGCTGCGTTTTCGCAGCCATATCACGGCGGGCTAGATGGCTCGCCCGCACCCCGCCGCCGCGCTGCCGCGGCAACCCGGCGCGGCGCTGTCAATCGGCCTTTCCGCCGCCATTGTCGCGGCGAATGCAGACGAGCCGCGCGTGCTGACGATCCGGCTGGCCGGCGGCGCGCTCGACGCGTTGCCGTCGGGGCCGCTCGAACCGGAGCACCGCACGCTGGAAATCGGCCTGCGCACCTGGGTCGAGCGGCAGACCAGCCAGCGCCTCGGCCATGTCGAGCAGCTCTACACATTCGGCGACCGCGACCGCGCCGCCGGCGACAAGGCGCTCGCCTTGCCGGCGCTCGTCGTCGCCTATCTCGCGCTGGTGCGCGAGGCCCGGCCCGCGGGCGCGGCCGAGGCCGAATGGCAGAGCTGGTATCGCTATTTTCCGTGGGAGGACTGGCGCGGCGGCAAGCCGGCGCTGCTCGGCGCGATCGAAGCGGGCCTCGCGCGCTGGGCGGCGCGCGCCGCCGGCGACGATCTGCGTCGGCTGCGCGAAGAGCGATTGGGTCTCGTCTTCGGCCTCTCCGGCGCCGCATGGAACGAGGAACTGGCGCTCGACCGCTACGAGTTGCTCTATGAAGCCGGGCTCGTCGCCGAGGCGGCGCGCGATGTCGGCCATGCGGCCGCGGCCGGCGGCGATGCGTTCACCGGCATGGCGATGGCCTCCGACCATCGCCGCATCCTGGCGACCGCGATCGGCCG
>DATJUL010000222.1:0-6507 GCA_035502295.1 Allostellaceae bacterium
GCTAGATTGAATATTGAGGCACGCCCGCCGGGCTAGTCTTGCCGTATTTCGCCAGTGCGAATTTCGGCCTTTTGCAACCGAAGAGAGGAGAAGCTACATACCTAGACCGCCCCTGAACCTCGCCCCGACCCGCGACGGTCCGCGCGTCAATGACGAGATCAATGTCGTGCGCGTCCGGCTTGTCGATGAACACGGTCGGATGGTGGGAATTATCGGCCGCAATGAGGCGCTGACCATGGCGGCCGACGCCGGCCTCGACCTGGTTGAGATCGCGCCCAATGCCGACCCGCCGGTGTGCAAGATCCTCGATTTCGGCAAGTTCAAATACGAAGAACAGAAGAAGAAGAACGAAGCCCGCAAAAAGCAAAAGGTCATCGAAGTCAAGGAAATCAAGTTGCGCCCGAGCATCGACGACCATGACTATGCGGTCAAGATGCGCAGCATGAACAAGTTCATCGAGGAAGGCGACAAGGTCAAGGTGACGATGCGGTTCCGCGGCCGCGAACTGGCGCACCAGGAACTCGGCATGAATGTGCTGATCCGGGTGCGCGACGACCTCGACGGCATCGCCAAGATCGAGCAGATGCCGCGCATGGAGGGCCGCCAGATGACGATGGTCGTCGCGCCGCGTTAGCGCACGATCGGACTAACTTGAAGCACCCCAAACCGTCATCCGCGGGCTTGACCCGCGGATCTCAGAGATGGCCGGGTCAAGCCCGGCCATGACGGATAGGGGTCTCGATCCAACGCGATACCGCTCTAGCCCGTCTGGTCGGGGTGACGGGCGGTCGCTCTACCGCAGCCGCGGGCCGGGATCGAGCCCGAGATAGACCCGGCCGCCGATCGGATACCATTCCGGCGCCAAGGTCACGGTCTGCCCGACGACCTGCAGGTCGCGCCAGCATTCGGCGAGGCGGCTGTCGCGGCGGAACGACGTGCTGCCGCCGTGCCGGTACATCAGCTCCATCGCGCCGCGGGCGCTGTCGGCGGCATGCGTCGAGGCGAGACGGCAGCGGGCGCGCTGTTCCAATGTCGTCTTGCGGCCGGCGGCGAGCGTGTTCCACAACTCGGTGATCGTCGCCGTCCGCCCGGCGCACCCGGCGGTCAGCATCGCGTCCGCCCGACCGACCGCTTCCTGCACCTGCGGGTTGTCGGCGAGACGTTGGGTGCGGCCGCGCGGCGTCTTCCCGCTCGCCAGTTCGATCAGCGCGTCGATGCCGGCCCGCGCGATGCCGCTGATGACGGCGCTGTGGTGCGGTCCGACCCAGACCTGGCCCGGCAACGCGTAGGTGAGGCCGGGCCAGCGGCTCCATTCGTTGTCGAGCTGCACGCCGACATGCGGCACGGTGCGCCGCTCGGGCAGGAACACGTCGTTGACGGTCCAGTCGAAGCTGCCGGTGCCGCGCATGCCGGCAACGTCCCAGCTGCCCGGTACGATCTCGGCCTCCGCCCGGTGGAAGATGCCGCGGCGGTAGGACGGCGAACCGTCGGCGTTTTGGCGCGGCTTGCCGTTGTCGAGCACCTGGAAGCTGCCGAGCATCCAGGCGCTTTCCTGGCAGCCGGTGCCGAACGGCCAGCGGCCGCTGACCCGGTAGCCGCCGTCGACCGGCACCGCCTCGCCGCCGCCCTGCACGGCGGTGCCGGCGATGATCGCCGGGCCGCGCCCGTGGATTTCATCGACGCCGTCATCCGGCAGGCCGAGCGAGATAAGCTGCGCGATGCAGTTGTTCGCAATGTTCCAGCCGACCGAACCGCAGCCCGCGGCGAGCCGTTCCGCAACGCGCAGATACGTCAGCGGATCAACCTCCAGCCCGCCGAGCGCGCGCGGTATCAGCATCCGATAAAAGCCGCCCTGCCGCAGCGCATCGACCAGCGGCGGCACAAAACGCTGCTCGCGCTCGATATCGGCGTGCCAGCGGCGCAGCGTCGGGTGGAGTGCGGCGGCCGCTTCCACCAGCGGCTCTCTGTCGATATCGGCCGGCAGGCGCGGCGTCGGTTCGGCGATCGTTTCCATGTGCTCCTCCGTTTGCGCGGGAGCCTAGCACGTGAGGCGGATAAGCGAAGCGCAATCCGCCGCGCCGCGCGGGCGGCGATCAGCGACTTTGGCTCTCGGCGAGACTCAGAGCGTGTGCCAGGAGGCGGTCGAGCGCGGTCGGGCGCGTCGCCGAGGGCGGCACGCGGCGCTGCAAATCGGCGAGCGTTGCCGCGCAATCAGCCGCTTGAAACACCGGCCGCCCGGCGGCACCGCCGCCCTTCACCCAGTCCTCGATGGCGCGCCCGGTGACGATGCGCACATAGGCGCGGGTTTCGGCCGGGAGCCCGCTCTCGGCGCGCAGCCATTTTTCGACTCGCGCGGCGCCCGCGTTGTAGCCTGCCGCGGCCAGCCCGAGATTGCCGAACCGCAATCTGAGATCGGCCAGCAGCCGCCCCGCCGCGGCAATCGCGGGACCCGGCTCCCGAGGGTCGGTAAGGCCGCGCTCGCGCGCGGTCGGCGGCATGAACTGCGCGACCCCTTCGGCGCCCTTGGGGCTCAGCGCGTCGCTGTGCAACCGGCTCTCCTGCCACAGGATGCGGGTCAGGAAGGCGGCGGACAGCCGATCGGCAGCGGCGACGCGATCGACCGTACGGCACAGTGCCGGCCATGCCGTTTGCGACAACGGGCCCGCCGCGGCGGCAGTTTTCGCGTTCGCGATGATCAGCGACGCCAGAATGATCCTCAGGCCACCGCGCCGCATCCTGCAGAAACGCCCCCCTTTGGGGCCCAAGCCCTCCTGAGGGACGATGGACCGCTGAACCCGTGCGCCGATGCGACGGGAGCCTATGAAAATCCGGCGGTGCCGCAAACCGTCCGACCATCCGCCCGCGCGGGGATCGGCGGTCGAACCGAGCCTGTCACCTGCCGCCGATGCGCCCGGCGTCACCGCGCTGCCCCATCGCCCGCAACCGCGCCGGCTTGACGCAGCGGATGCGCCGACATAAATTGACGAACATTGCTTATTCAGCTCGGCAATACATTGCTGATGTTTGTCGCGGCCGTTACCGTCAAGCACTTGGCTGACTCATGGTCGGCGGCTGCTGCGGCACGCGGGAAGTGTCGTGCCGTCGCTTTGTGGCGGCCGATGGGTTCGCCCCGCGGGTTGCGCGAGGCCGGGGTGCGACGCCAACGGCACGACCCTGCGAACTGGATCATTATCTGATTGTCGGCTACGGTTTGAGCGGCGCCGGCATCGTCCGACGCCGTGACGATGGGGTTGCGCGCAGACCGTGATCGAACATCGTGTCGTGACCCTGCGAGCGGCGCGGCGACTCCCGTCATTGCGAAACGGGGGATTTCCCGGCGCGGCCGTTCCGGCCAGCGTCGAGGGTGCGGAGAATCCATGTCGGCACCGGTGATTTCCGCTGAAAATCTGTCGAAGTCGTATCGGCTCAGCCAGCGCGCCAACCGGGCCGCACAGCTCTCGACACTGCCTACACTGCGCGATGTGCTCGGACGCCGGCTGCGCGATGGCGCCCGCAAGGCGGCCGATGTCGTGCGCGGCCGGCAGGTCGTGCCGGGGAACGTGATCGAAGAATTTTGGGCGCTCAGGGATGTCAATTTCGAGGTGCAGGAGGGTGAGGTCCTCGGCATCATCGGCCACAATGGAGCCGGCAAATCGACGCTCTTGAAGCTGCTCTCGCGCATCACCGAGCCGACGCGCGGCCGCATCACGCTGCGCGGTCGGGTCGCCAGCCTGCTCGAAGTCGGTACCGGGTTTCACCCGGAGCTGACCGGCCGCGAGAACATCTTTCTCAACGGCGCGATCCTCGGCATGAGCCGCGCCGAAATCCGCCGGAAATTCGATGAGATCGTTGCTTTCGCCGAGGTCGAGCACTTTCTCGATACGCCGGTGAAGCGCTATTCCTCCGGCATGTACGTGCGCCTGGCGTTCGCCGTCGCGGCGCATCTCGAACCCGAGATCCTCGTGGTCGATGAAGTGTTGGCGGTCGGCGACGCCGAATTCCAGCAGAAATGCCTCGGCAAGATGGACGAGGTCTCGCGCCGCGAAGGCCGCACGGTGCTTGTCGTCAGCCACAATATGGGCGTCATCACCGCGTTGTGCGACAAGGCCCTGTGGCTCGATCGGGGCCGGACGCATGAGCAGGGCGAACCGCACCTTGTGGTCGATCACTATCTGGCGCGCGCGGCCGCGGGGCAACAGCAGTTCATTTCCGTCGCGGAGGACGACCGGCCGGCATGGCTGCGCGACGATCGCCTGCGCTGCACGGCGCTCGAATGGCTGTCGCCGCTGCCGTTGCGCAACGGCGGGCCGGTGCACTTGCGTGTGCATTTCGAGACGCGTTCCCCGGTCTCCGGCGTATCGGCCCGCGTCGGTTTCGACGATATCGAGGGCGCCCGCGTCCTCACCTATCACATGGGAGATCAGGACGGTATCCGCCGCGATTTCGGATGCGCCGGGCAATCGTCGCTTGAACTCGAGATCGATGCCTGCGTCCTCGGCCCCGGCTTTTACAGCATCAACATCGCTTTTCTATCGGGCAAGGTACATACTCTCGACTTCCTGGACCGCTTCACGCAGATGGAGGTGATTGTCGGGCCGGAAACGCTGGCCGAGGTCGCCCACATGAACGCCCCGAGCGGGGTGCGCCTTGAAGGGAAATGGTGTTGGCGCGCGCAGGCCACCCCTTACGAGGTTGTCGCGGTTGCCGGAAATCGACGTTGATCAGCGCAGACCAATGAAACGCCATGAAGCGATTATTGATCTTATTCGATTACATGAGATAAATACACGAGACAGGAGCCGCATTACCCACTCACGCCGCGACGGCCGGCGCGTTTCGACTGTGGCGGCGGGCGGCTGCGGCGCTCAACGGAGGTCCCATGTTCAGGTTGTACTATGCGGGTGGCACCTGCGCGCTGGCGACGCATATCGCGCTCGAAGAGGCGGGCGCGCCGTACGAGGCGGTGGCGGTCGATTTTCGGGTGCAGGCCCAGCGGAGTCCCGAATACCTTGCGATCAACCCGAAAGGGCGGGTTCCCGCGCTGGTCACCGAAAACGGCACGCTGACGGAAACGCCGGCGCTGCTGTGCTTTGTGGCGCAGCGTTTCCCCGAGGCCGGCCTGGCGCCGCTCGCCGATCCGTTTGCGTTGGCGCAGGTTCAGGAATTCAACCTCTATCTCTGCGCGACCGTGCATGTCGCGCACGCCCATGGCAGGCGCGGCGCCCGGTGGGCAGACGACGCTGCGGCAATCGCCGCGATGCAACGCAAGGTCGCGGCCAACATGACGGCGTGTTTCGAGCCGATCGAACACAAGGTGCTGAAGGGGCCGTGGGTCATGGGCGAGCGCTACACGATCTGCGACCCGTATCTTTTCACGATCGGTTCCTGGCTTGAGGGCGACGGGGTCGACACGACCAAGCTGCCGCGCGTCATCGAGCACCGCAGACGCATGCTGGCGCGCCCCGCCGTCCAACGAGCCGTCGCCGCCGAAGGCACGCAGATCCCTTAGGACCGCAGCCGGATCGTGTGCCGCCGCGGGCGGGCGGTTGTCATCGACCCGGCGTCCGGCTGCGTTTGGGCCGCAACCCATTGAAAAAGCTTGGTGCCCAGGGGCGGAATTGAACCACCGACACACGGATTTTCAGTCCGTTGCTCTACCAACTGAGCTACCTGGGCAAGGCACGGCAACAGCTCTACCGCCGGCGCGCTGCGGCGCCGGTTTCGAAGGCGGACAACCTAGCGGCGGATCGGCCACGGCGCAACCCGGATAGGCGCTGGCGTCGTGCGAACAAATCCGGAATACTCGCGACCATGGCGACCGGTTCAAAATTGCCGATCGGCGAGGCCGAACGTCGCTTTCCGGTGCGCCTGCGCGTCGCGGTGCCGCCGGACGGGTTCGGCGGCCGGCTCGATGCGATGGCCGGTTGGCTCGATGCCACGGCCGCGCGCCGCCGCGCCGCGGCATCGGACGCTGGGCGGCGACGGCGGAGCGCGGTGACAATGGCCCGGCGGCGCGAGTAGCATCGGCCGACAAAACGAGGAGGGCGGCATGGCGGCGATCGGCACGGATCTGCAGGGCAAGGTTGTGGTCATCACCGGCGCGTCGAGCGGCATCGGCGCCGCCAGCGCGCGGCTGTTCGCCGAGGCCGGGGCGCGCGTCGTCGTCGGCTACAACATGGGGCTGGAGCGCGCCGATGCCGTCGTCGCGGGCCTCGCCGGAAGCGGCCGAGCCGGCTTTCACAGGGCGATGCGTCTGCCGCTCGAAGATACCGCCGAGATCACGAAGGCGGCCGCCGCAGTGCGCCAAGAATTCGGTCGCGCCGACGTCTTGGTCAATTCGGCCGGCTTCACCCGCATGGTGCCGCACCATGACCTCGATGCGCTCGATGACGACCTGATCGACCAGGTGCTGACCGCCAATGTGCGCGGCCCCTTTGCGACGATCCGCGCCTTTGCCCCGCTGATGAAGGAATCGGGCGACGGCGTCATCATCAACATCTCGTCGGG
>DATJUL010000223.1:0-5799 GCA_035502295.1 Allostellaceae bacterium
ACCGACCCCCAGATACCGTCCTCCTCGTTTTCGGCGATCATCGCGCCGGCGTCATAGGCGCCCTTGCGCACGTCCTCCCAGACGCCGAGAAAATCGATCTGCGAGGGATCTTCGAAACGCTGCCCGGCCTGCATGACCGCACCCAGCGTACCGACCTGCTGGCCGCCCAGCATCCAGGCGTCGTAGTCGCGCCCGCCCGGCGTCCGGCGCCGCTCCATCTTCGGCGCCCGCTCGCGCAGCTTGGGCGCGATGCGGCTCAGATACATGTCCGGCGGCTCGACGATGTGCGAGTCGGCCGAGATGATCGGATAGTCTGCCATCATTCACCTCCCTCGAACGCGCGACCCTTGCAGGTCTCATGCCGCCACAATGTCATTGCGCGCAAAGCGAAGCAATCCCCGCCGGATTGCGCTCCTTGCGATGAGGCTCGCGGTTACTCGGCCGCGGCGCGCGCCGGTTCGGCCGCGCGCAGCACGGCGGCTGCCGCGTCGGCGACGCGCGTGCCGGCGAAAAAATTCGGGTTCTGCCGGCCGAACAGCCGCACGACATTGGCGAACGTAAAGTCGCGGAAGTCAGCCGCGCTCGCCAGCCCGTCCTCGACCATCTCGTACGCCTCGGGCACGACCCCGGTCATGTCCGGCACGTCGAAATGGCCGATATCGGACGAGAAGACCGCATTGAGCCGGGCGCCCAGCGGGTTGGCGCGGGCATTGAAGGCCCATTGGTTCGACGGGTCGTCGGCCTCGCAGCCGAAATAGAACGGCGTCACGAACAGGTCGCGCCAATCCTCCTTGCGGCCGATCCGGCAGGCGCTGTAATCGTCGAGATCGGCAACCCCGCCGGTCAGGTTTTCTTCGCCGGGGAAAAACTGGCCGCCCTGCCGCTGCAACGCCGCGGTATACGCCTCGCCGCCGTATTGCGCGGCCAATTCCATCAGCAGAGCGCGATCGATATTGCGTGGATCGACATCTTCGAGGCCCTTCAGGCTGCGCTTTTCCCAGTGGCCCAGCAGGTCGCCGTACAAGAGGCAGGCCCAGCCGGCGCCGCCTTCGAGAAACGCCATGTTGAGGCCGGGAAAGCGACGCGTCACGCCGCCCAAAAACATCGCCTTGCAGGCGGCATGGTTGGCGGCGGCGAAATGGCCGATGTGGTTGTAGACAAAATTCGACGGCGACGATCTGAGGCCGGAGCGGCGCGCCCCCGAATGGAACGACGGCGCGATGTTGAGGTCGAGGCATTTCCGCCAGACCGGATCGTAGTCATACTCGCTGTCGAGGCCGATCACGTCCTTCCACACAGCAAAACGCTTGGCCTCGCCGGCGATCTCGCCGGCTGCCGCGACCGGCCGGTCCATCAAGGAACCGAGCATCGCGACCTTGTAGCCTAATTGCTTGACGGCAAAGTCGAGCTCCTCGATCGCTTCCTCGGGGGTGTGCATCGGGATGATCGCGGCCGGTGTCATGCGATCGGCGAACGGGCGGAAATAATCGGCCGTGACGATGTTGTAGGCGCGGGCGGCAGCGCGGCGCGCCCGCTCGTCGCCGACCCGCGGCACGCGCAATCCGCCGGTCGGATAGATGACCGCAAAATCGAGGCCGATCTCGTCGAGCCGCTCGGCGAGGAGTCGCGGGAACAGCGCGGTCGCAAGGTCTTTCGTGTTCTTCGACGGATGGCCCCAAAACGCCTCCTGGCTGATGCGCCGCCGGCGCCGCTCCTCGACCGACATCGCCAAGGCGCCGCGGGTGCCGTTGCGCACCGCGTTCCAGCCTTCGACGGCTGCCTCGCCCCCGGCCTTGCGCAATTGTTCGGTGAACACCGGGCCGTATTCGATCCAGTGGCCGTCGGCGTCGATGATCGGATGGTCGAGGCGCGCTTTGATCTGCGCTGGGCTGAGAGGGGCGCTCACCTTCTGTCTCCGCGACGGAAATGCGACACTCCGACGCTACCCCCGCCCCCGCCCGCACGCAACCCGCCGCGGACGGCGTTCATAAGCATTGCAAATTCGCAGCTCTCACTCCGCAAGCTGCGTTTCTGGTTTTGTTCACGGCCATAATCCGGCCGAAATTGTGTGCTATCGTGGCCCAAGATAGCAATTGAGGGCGCCGCGGTCGGCTCCGGCTTGCGGCGGAGGCTCGAGGCGCGGCATCCCGTTGAATCTGCTTCAACCTCGGCCAAAGCTGGGCTAGACAGCGCCGATGCATCCGACGTTTTCGGTGATCGCGTTCACGACGGCGGCCGGCGCCGGCCTGGCGCTGCTGTTTCTGGTCGCCATCGGCGAGCCGCTCGCCCTCTTGCCGCCGAGCGCGTGGTTCGGGGTCGCAACGCTGGGCATCGCCTTCGTCCTGACGGTCGGCGGGCTGGTCGCGTCGGTGTTTCACCTCGGCCGGCCGGAACGCGCCTGGCGCGCCTTCTCGCAGTGGCGCTCGTCGTGGCTGTCGCGCGAGGGCGTCTTGTCGGTCGCGACCTTTGTGCCGGCGGCCGTGTTCGCGATCGGCTGGGTGATCTTCGGCGCGCGCGCGGGCGGCGTCGGGTTCGCCGGCTTTCTCGCCGCGATGTTGGCCGCCGCCACGGTCTACAGCACCGGCATGATCTACGCCTCGTTGAAGCCGATCCGCCAATGGCACAACCCTTGGACGGCGCCAAACTACCTGCTGCTGGCACTGATGAGCGGGTTTCTGCTGCTCGATTTCGTGCTCCGCTTCTGGCGCGTCGCGCCGGTCGGCACGGCGAGCCTGACCTTTGTTGCGATCGCCTTCGCCTGGGGCGCGAAGGAGGCCTATTGGCGTTCGATCGACACGGAGCGGGCGGCGAGCACGGTGGCGAGCGCGACGGCGCTCGGCAGACGCGGCCGGGTGCGGCTGCTCGAACCGCCGCACACGCAGGACAATTACCTGCTGCAGGAGATGGGCTACCGCATCGCCCGCAAGCACCGCGCCCGGCTGCGCTGGGTGGCACGGGCCACGCTGTTCGTGCTGCCGGCGGTGCTGACGCTCGTCGCCCTGTTCGCGGCGCGGGCGGGCGGCGAGATCGCCGCCGCGGTTGCCATCGCCACGGCGGCGCTTGGCCTCGTTATCGAACGCTGGTTGTTCTTCGCCGAGGCGCAGCACACGGTCATGCTGTATTACGGCGCCGAGGCGGTTTGACCGCCTCAGATGCAGTACGTGCGCAGCGGCGGGAAGCCGTTGAAGCCGACCGAGGCGTAGCTCGCGGTGTAGGCGCCGGTCGACAGGATCGCCACCTTGTCGCCGACCGCGAGATCCTCGGGCAGCCGGTACTCGGTGTGCTCGTAGAGGATGTCGGCGCTGTCGCAGGTCGGGCCGGCGATGACGACCGGCTGGGGCGACCCGCGGCGCTCGGCCGGCGCCTCGATGCGATATTTGATGCTCTCGCCCATCGTCTCGGCAAGGCCGTTGAACTTGCCGACATCGAGATAGACCCAGCGTTTGCCGCCGCCGTCGCCCTTGTCGGCGATCAGCACGACTTCGCTGTGGATGATTCCGGCGTCGCCGACCAGCGAGCGCCCGGGTTCGACGATGATCTCCGGCAGCCGGTTGCCGAAATGCCGGGTCAAGGCGTCGGTCACCGCCTGGGCATAGTCCGCCAGCGAGGCGACCCGGCCGCGATACTGCGCCGGAAAGCCGCCGCCGATATTGACCATCTTGAGGCTGATGTCGGTCTCGGCCAGCAGTGTGAACATGCGCGCCACCGCGCCCACCGCCTTGTCCCACTGGCCGATGTCGGTCTGCTGCGAGCCGACATGAAACGACACGCCATAGGGATCGAGGCCCAATTCGCGTGCCTGCTGCAAGAGGCCGACCGCCATGTCCGGGGCGCAGCCGAATTTGCGCGACAAGGGCCAGTCGGCGCCTTCGCACGACACCAGGATGCGACAGAAGACGCGGGAAGCCGGCGCGCCGCGCGCCAGCTTTTCGAGTTCGGCGGCGCTGTCGAAGGCGAAGAGCCGCACGCCCGCCTCATAGGCGAACGCGATGTCGCGTTCCTTCTTGATCGTGTTGCCGAACGACAGCCGCTCCGGCGTCGCGCCGTGGCCGAGGCACAGGCTGATCTCGGCTGGGCTCGCGACATCGAAATTCGATCCCTTGGCCGCCAGCGTCGCGACGATCTCGGGCGCGGGATTAGCCTTCACCGCGTAATAGACGCTGGCGCTCGACAGACAGCGGCACAGCAGATCGTAGGATTCGGCGATCGCGTCGACATCGACGACGAGGCACGGGGTCTCGGGAGCGTGGTCGGCAAGGAAACGGGCGATCTTCCGGTTCATGCGCGGGGCGATCCTGATCCTGAAGCGGCTGAGCGCCCGCGGCTGTCGGAAAGTGCGCCGGCACGGAGGCCGGCCTTTCCTGCCGCGCGGGCAGACAAGTCCTCGCCAACGCGAGGACGGGCGAAGGGCCGCGAATTCGGCCGAACGGCCGAATGCGGCGCCTAGCGCTGTTTCAGACTGCTTGGATCGGTTGACCGGCCGCCCCGCCCACGCTGGCGGGTGCCGCGCAGAACCGCCTCAGGGCAGGGCGCGATGGCCCAGATCGGGATTGCAACCATATCGACCTCCCTCTCGGGACCGGCACTAGCCGGGAACCAAAAAGGACGCGTTACGTCGTTGCATAACCACCAGGGGCCATAGGCACGTGCGAGTGCGTCAACGCGCCGATAGATACGCGCATCCCCCGCGATTGCAAGGGGGAATTCGCAGTTCGCCGGTCAAAACCGGCGAGCTTCGGCGCCGGATCGCCGAAGGGGTGACGCCGGCGAAACCCGGCAGCCGTTCCGCCCGCGCCGCCTCAGGCGGCAGCGTCAGTATCGCGCGTTGCCGGGAGTGCGCGGGAAGGGGATCGCGTCGCGCACATTGGCGAGGCCCGTCACATAGGCCAGCGTGCGCTCGAACCCGAGGCCAAAGCCGGCATGCGGGACAGTGCCATAGCGTCTGAGATCGCGATACCAGGCGTAATGCTCCTTGTCGATGCCGCGCTCGGTCATGCGGGCGTCGAGCACATCGAGGCGCTCCTCGCGCTGGCTGCCGCCGACGATCTCGCCGATCCCCGGCGCCAGCACGTCCATCGCCGCAACCGTGCGGCCATCGTCGTTGAGGCGCATGTAGAACGCCTTGATGTCCTTCGGGTAGTTCATGACGATGACCGGCTTTTTGGCGTGATTTTCGGTCAGCCAGCGTTCGTGCTCCGATTGCAGGTCGATGCCCCACGCGACCGGAAACTCGAACTTCGCCCCCTTGGCGCGCTCGAGAATTTGTATCGCCTCGGCGTAATCCATGCGCACGAATTCCGAACCGACGATGGCTTCGAGCTTGGCGGTGAGGCCCTTTTCGATGCGTTCGTCGAAAAACGCCAGATCATCCGCGCATTTGCCCAACAGCGTCGCGAAGGCGTGTTTCAGCAGGCGCTCGGCCAACGTCGCGTCGTCGGCGAGGTCGGCGAATGCGATCTCCGGCTCGATCATCCAGAATTCTGCCAAGTGTCGGCTTGTGTTGGAGTTTTCGGCGCGGAAGGTGGGCCCGAACGTGTAGACCTTGGTCAGCGCCAGGCAATAGGCCTCGACCGCGAGTTGCCCCGAGACGGTCAGAAAAGCCTCGCGGCCAAAAAAATCCTGCGCGAAATCGACCCTCCCGTCGGGCGTCCGCGGCAAATTGGCGAAATCGAGCGACGAGACGCGGAACAAGGCGCCGGCGCCCTCGGCGTCCGACGCGGTGATGATCGGCGTGTTGACCCAGAAAAAGCCGTCCTCATCAAAGAAGCGGTGGATCGCCGCGGCGAGCGTGTGGCGCAC
>DATJUL010000224.1:0-3863 GCA_035502295.1 Allostellaceae bacterium
GGCGCTACAGGTCGTTCGCCACCGTGTTGAAGATCGAGCTGAGGTTGGTGCCGACCAGTCGAAAGGCGGCGATCGCAGCAATCGAAATCAGGGCCGCGATGAGCCCGTATTCGATGGCGGTCGCCCCCTCATCATTCTGCAGCAATCGTTGAATGAGGATCATCGCATAATAGCTCCCGAAATGTCAGTGGGGCTGCATTATCGCGATTTCCATTAAAGGGGAGTTAAGGCATAGCAGATCGGAATAGGTTCTGTAGACTATTTGGGAAGAATTTTGGCGAATTTCCGATGGTTTACTATACCGGACGAGGCGCCGCTGGCACCTGCCGCGCAATCGACTGAAATAAGCGCGGCCGGCGATCGGGGCGATCACGCGCTCAAGGCAACGTGCCGTCGCCGGTCGCGATGATCTCCTCGTCGGTGGGAAACCGGCCGGTCTGCTTTTTTGAGAACCTGAGTTGGCCATCGACGGTGATCTCAAAGACGCCGCCCGAGCCCGGTACAAGCTCGACCTCGGCGCCGTATTTGTCCTCCAACAAGGCCCTCGCACGGAGGGCGCGCGGCTCATAGTTTCAAGGTCTGCACCAGTCGATCCGCACCTTCATCGCTGTCCTCCAATTGGTGAGCGGGCGAGTCTATCACGCGCGGCTGCGTCTGTCAGGCGCCGCGCGCCGCGCTCGATCATAAGCTGGCTTATCGGTATATTGGCTTACGATCCGCAACCCTGCGATGCCGAATTCGGCGATTGCCGACGGCGGCAGCGGCGGTTTACGCTGAACGGCGTTCACAAAAGGGCGGCGGCGATGCCAGGGTGGAGCGAACACGATTTTCAGCTCGGCGAGGTCAAGCTGCACTTGTGGCGCGGCGGCGCTAAAGACCATGGGGGCCGGCCGGTGCTGGTGTTGCACCATGACATCGGGACACCCGACCGGCTGCCGTTTTATGATGCGCTTGCCGACCGGTTCGATGTGATCGTGCCGCGTCACCCCGGTTACGGCGTGCCCGAGCGGCCGCCCTGGCTGCGCCATCCGCGCGATCTCGCTGCGCTCTATCAGTGGCTCTTGGCCGATCTCGGGGTAGAGCGTGCGAGCCTGGTCGGGCTCGGCTTCGGCGGCTGGATCGCGGCCGAGATGGCGGCGCTGGCGCCGCGCGATTTCCACCGCCTCGTGCTGGTCGGCGCGATGGGCGTCAAGCCGCCCGAGGGCGACATCATGGATCAGGCGATCGTCAGCTATATCGACTATGCCAAGGCTGGGTTTCACGATCCGGCAGCGTTTGCGAAGGTCTACGGCGAGGTCTCGACCGACCAGCTCGTCGCCTGGGATTTGTGCCGCGAGATGAGCTTCCGCATCGCGTGGAAGCCCTACATGTACAGCCAGACCCTGCCGCATCTGTTGGGTGGTGTGCGCGCGCCGGCACTCGTCGTGTGGGGCGAACACGATCGCATTGTGCCGCGGAGCGCCGGCCAGCTCTACGCCGGTCGGCTGCGCGAGGCGCGCTTTGCGACCGTCGCCGAGGCCGGGCATTGCATTGATATGGAGCAGCCCGACGCGCTGGCCCGCCTCGTGACCCCGTTTCTTGAATAAAACTGACGCAGCGATCCGATCTACCGGGAGAACGCCATGTTCGTCATGTATTTCACCGAGCAGCCGATGTCCGCCTACCCGGCCGATATCGGCCTGGAAACCGGCCATACCGCGCTGATGTTCTCGAACAAGCACTTCGATCCGGTTGCCGGCAGCCGCCTCTACAACGAATACCTCGAACAATACATCTATGCCGAGGAGCAGGGCGTCGAAGGCTTCATGCTGAACGAGCATCACAACGCGCCGTTCTGCATGCAGGCGAAGTGCAACATCTTTGCCTCGATCCTCGCCGCCGTGACGAAAAAGGCGAAGATCGTCTTGCTCGGCAACCCGCTGCCCTTGGCCGAAAACCCGGTGCGGCTGGCCGAAGAGCTGGCGATGATCGACATGATCTCGAAGGGCCGCCTGGTGCCCGGCATTGTCCGCGGCGGCGGCCAGGAGCAGCTCGCCAATGGTGTGAACCCGGCGTTCAACCGCGAGCGCTTTGAGGAAGCGCACGACCTGATCGTCGCGGCATGGACGCGCGAGGGGCCGTTCCGCTGGGAAGGCACGCATTACCAGCACCGCGTGGTCAACCCGTGGGCGGTGCCGCTGCAAAAGCCCTATCCGCGCATCTGGGTGCCGGGCGTTTTGTCAAAGGAGACGATCATCTGGGCGGCAAAGCAGCGCTATCCCTATATCGCGCTCAACACGTCGATCGAGGCGACCAAGAAGATCTGGGAAATCTACGACGAGGTCGCACTCGAAACCGGCTACGAAGCCGGGCCGGAAAACCGCGGCTATCTGCAGCAGGTGCACGTCTCGGACAGCGAGGAGAAGGCCGAGAAGAACGCCCGGCAATTCCTGTGGATGCAGGGCGAGTTCACCGGCCTCGCGCATCCGGTGTGGGCCAACCCGTCGGGCTATTTCTCGCCCGCGTTCCGCCGCCAGTTCGTCGAGTTCTCGGTCGGACGGGCGGAAAGCCCGCGCGGCCGGCCGACCTTCGAGCAGCAGGTCAACGACGGCCGCATCTTCTACGGCACGCCGAAGCAGGTGATTCCGAAATTGCGCCGCGTGTTGGAGGAAACCCGCCCGAGCATCTACGGCATCTGGGGCAATGACGGCTCGGTGCCGAACGACGACGCGCGCACCTGCATCCGCCTCCTCGGCCAGGAGGTCATGCCGGCGATGCGCGAGATCGGCAAGGAATTGGGCCTCACCGATCCGTTCGAGACCAACGCGCCGGTGCACCTCAAATATTCGACCGACCTGAAGCCGTTGCAGCAGGCCGCCGAATAAGCGCGGCGCTACAGCCGCGCGGTGCGCAGGCGCAGCGCGTTTGACACGACGGTGAGCGACGACAGGCTCATCGCCGCCGCGGCGATCATCGGATTGAGCAAGAGGCCGATCTCAGGGTATAGCACGCCGGCCGCGATCGGCACCGCGAGCGCGTTGAAGACGAACGCGAAGAACAGGTTCTGGCGGATGTTGCGCATCGTCGCCCGACTCAGATGGCGGGCGCGCACGATGCCGCCGAGGTCGCCCTTGACGAGCGTTACCGCGGCGCTGGCGATCGCGACATCGCTGCCGGTGCCCATCGCGATGCCGATTTGAGCCTGCGCCAGGGCCGGCGCATCGTTGATGCCGTCGCCGGCCATCGCGATAAACCGTCCCTCCTGCTGCAGCCGCGCCACCGCCGCGGCTTTGCCGGCCGGCAACACTTCGGCCACGACGCGCTCGATACCGAGATGCCGCGCCACCGCCTCGGCGGTCGCGCGGCTGTCGCCGGTCAGCATGACGACCGCGATGCCGTCGTCGCGCAGCGCCGCGAGTGCGTCGCGGGCGCCCGCCTTGATCGGGTCGGCAACCGCCAACAGTCCGGCCGGCCTGCCGTCGATCGCGACCAGGACGACGCCCTCGCCGTCGCGGCGGCGCGCCTCGGCGCGCTCGGTCAGCGCGCCGGTATCGATCCCGAGCAGGTGCATCAACGCGGCGTTGCCCGCCGCGACGGCGCGGCCCTCGACGGTGCCAACCGCGCCCATGCCCGGCTCGCCGCGAAAATCGCGTGGTGCCGCGAGCGCCAGGCCGCGTGCCGCGGCGCCGGCGACGATCGCGGCCGCCAGCGGGTGCTCGCTGCCGCGCTCCAGCCCGGCGGCCAGCCGCAGCATCGCGTCTGCGGCGATCCCTCCGGCCGGCTCGACCGCGACGAGACGCGGCTTGCCCTCGGTCAGCGTGCCGGTCTTGTCGACGACGAGCGTATCGACCTTTTCCAACGCTTCGAGCGCCTCGGCGTTTCTG